>NZ_JBHUWH010000184.1:0-13954 GCF_042670125.1 Kitasatospora sp. NPDC057198
CCCCCACCGGGCCCGTCAGTCCCCGCCCAGCCGCTCAGTCCCCGCCCAGCCGCTCAGTCCCCAGCCGCTCAGTCCCCATCCGGCAGGGCCCGCGCCAGCGACTCCAGCGCCTTCAACGGCTCACCCCCCGCCGGCATGAGGACGACACTCGTCGCCCCCGCCGCCCACCGCCCGGCGATCGCCGCCCGAGCCTCCTCCGGCGTACCGGCGACCGCCAGCGCGCGGACCCACTCGGCGGGCATGGTGCGGGCGAACTCCGCGCCGTCGGCGCTCGCGGCCCGGTGCGCGCGGAACCCGGCGGCGAACGGCAGCGGTTCGAGGTGCGGCGCCCAGTCGGGCTCGCCGATCGCGGCCAGCCCGGCCCGGACGCGTTCCACGGCGGCGTCCCCGTCCTCGTCCACGGCCGCGACGTCGTACGTGATCACCTCGAGGTCGCGGCGGCCCAGGTGCTCCAGCGAGGCGGCGACGTAGGCGGGCGCGGCGGGCTCGGCCAGCAGCAGCCCGTCGGCGACCTGCCCGGCGAGGGCCTGCGACCTGGGGCCGCGCACGCCCAGCACCACGGGCGGCACCACCTCGGGGGTCTCGGTGAGCCGGACGCCGCCGCAGCGCACGTACCGCCCGTCGGCGGGGCCCGGCTCGCCGCGCAGCAGCGCGCGCAGCGCGGTGGCGTACTCGCGCAGCAGGGTGAGCGGGCTGGCGGGCCAGGCGCCGCCAGCCTGGTCCATCCACTCGCGCATGCCGTGGCCGACGCCCGCGACGAGGCGGCCGGGGTGGAACTGGGCGAGGGTGGCGAGTTCCATCGCGGCGAAGCAGACGTTGCGGGCGCCGGCGGGCAGGATGCCGATGCCGACGGTGATCCGTTCGGTGGCGGCGAGCACCCCGGCGGCCTGGGCGATGCCGCCGCGCCAGCCGAGGTCCTCGACCACCCACAGTTCGTCGAAGCCCAACTCCTCGGCGCGGCGCGCGTACGGGAGGACCTGGTGCACGGGCAGGTCGCGGGGCAGCATCACGCCGACCCGGCCGGGGCGGGTGTCGGGGCTGGTCATGAGGGTCTCCTTCGGGGTGCGCGGGCTTTCCGCGCGGGCCCTTCGCACGAGGACCCGGACCCGCTCATAAGATCATCGACCGGCCCTTCGCGTCGAGGCCCGACTCCCCGTCAGCCCGCCCCGCCGGCCCGCCCCGCCGGTCCGACCCGTCAGCCCGCCGCCGCTTCCGTCCGCTCGGACGCCACCGGCTGGTCGGCGACGGCCACCGGTCCGCGCCGGTCCACCGACCAGGAGACGGCGGCGATCGCGAAGCCGAGCAGCGACAGGCCCGCGCCGACCAGCGAGGGCGAGGTCAGGCCGAAGCCCGCGTCGATGGCGAGCCCGCCGAGCCAGGCGCCCATCGCGTTGGCCAGGTTGAACGCGCCCTGCACGGTCGCGGAGGCCAGGGTGGGGGCGGTACGCGCCTTGTGGATCACCAGGGTCTGCACGGTCGGGACGGTGGCGAAGCCCGCCATGCCGATCAGCACCACCGTGGCGGCGGCGGACCAGCGGTTGTGCGCGGTGAGCGCAAACAGGCCGAGCGCGCCCGCCATCGCCAGGAAGGCGGCGCAGATCGAGGGGCGCAGCGCCCGGTCGGCCGCGTAGCCGCCGATCACGTTGCCGATGGTCATGCCGACGCCGAACAGGGCGAGCACCAGGGTGACCGAGCCCTTGGCGAACCCGGCGACGTCGGTGAGGGTGGGGGTGATGTAGGTGTAGCAGGCGAACAGTCCGGCGCAGCCGAACACCACGGTGGCCAGGGCCAGCCAGAGCTGTCCGCTGCGGAAGGTGGCGAGTTCGCTGCGCAGGCCCGCGCCGGGGTGGCTGGGCAGGTGCGGGACGAAGCGGGCGATGGCGGCGGCGCCGAGCAGGCCGATCGCCACCACGACGAGCATCGCGGCCCGCCAGCCGAGGTGCTGGCCGAGCAGGGTGGCGGCGGGCACGCCGAGGATGTTGGCCACCGTCAGGCCGGAGAACATCACCGAGACGGCGCGGGCCCGCAGGTGCGGGGCGGCCAGTTCGGCGGCGGCGACCGCTCCGGCGCCGAAGAAGGCGCCGTGCGGCAGGCCGGTGACGAACCGGGCGACCGCGAGGAAGGCGAAGTTCGGGGCGACGGCGCACAGCAGGTTGCCGAGGGTGAACAGCCCGGCGAGTCCGATCAGCACGGCCTTGCGGGGCAGCTTCGCGGCGACGGCGGTCAGCAGCGGCGCCCCGACCACCACGCCCAGCGCGTACAGCGAGATCAGCCAGCCGGTCTGCGGGATGGTCCGGTCGAGGCCGTGGGCGATCTGCGGGAGCAGTCCCATCGCGGCGAACTCGGTGGTGCCGATCGCGAAGGCGGTCACGGCGAGGGCGACGAGCGCCAGTGGCATGCGGGTACTCCAGGCGGCGGCGGGTGGTTCCGGCGGGGCACCGATCCGGCGTCGACCCCGGTGTCAACGTTGTCAGTGCCAGCCGATCCTACCCGTCCCGCTCCCCTCCCCCTCCGGCCCGTTCGCCCGCCGACCGCCCTCGCCGGTCCGAGCGCCCCCGCCGGTCCGAGCGCCCCCGCCGGCCCGACCGTCGGGGGACCCGGCCGTCGGGGGCCCGGCCGTCAGACCGGCGGCAGCAGGTCGCTCCCGCTGACGGTGTACGCCAGCGGCGGGTACGCGAAGTCCGTCTCCCGGTTCTCCCGGCGGCGCAGCAGGTGGAACTCGCGCTGCTGCTCCTCGGTGGCGGCCAGCAGTTCCCCGTCCGGGAGGTGGGCGCGCCCGGCGCGGTGGCGGACGGGGGTGGCCGAGGTCCGGAAGGTCACGCCGAGCCACTCGTTGTCCACCGTCCGGGCGGGGGGCTCCAGCAGGATCCGGTGCCGGAAGCGCCGGTTCGCGGCGAGCGTGAACACCACCAGGCCGTGGTGGTGCAGCGGGATCCCGAAGTCCTCGCCCGGCACGCCGTCCTTGGGTTCGAACCGCAGCGTCCTGGGCGGTCCGGACGGGTCCCGGTAGCAGGAGTACAGCGCGATCGAGGAGCCCTCGGCCAGGTCGAGGGCCAGGTCGGAGTGGGCGCCCATGGTGGTGTAGGCGTTGGTGTAGAGCTCGACGAGCGCGTTGTCGAGCCCGTCCGGCAGCGCGGCGCGCTCCCGGACCAGCCGGGCCAGCCGCTCGTGCACCGGGCGGAACCGCTGGGCCGGGCGCGCGTACCGGGCGGTGGTGCGCACCAGCGGCACCGCGCCGTCCGCGCCGACCCGGACGATCACGGCGGCCCGGCGGCCCCTGCCGGTCTCCTCCCAGTCGACCGATCCGCGCAGTTCGGCGAACGGGTCCTCCCCGGCCGACGGGTCGTGCCGCGGGTCGTGCCGCAGGTCGTACTGGCTGATCCCGTCGGGGAGTTCAGGGCCGGGGCGCAAGGTAGTCTCCCGCGTTCATGCTGAAGGGCGGCTGGCCGGCGTAGTCGACGACGGACGTGCCGCGGTTCTCCTCGGCGTAGCTGCGGCGCAGTTCGTCCATGCCGTCCTGGGTGGGCGGTTCCAGGGCGACCGGCCCTTGCCCGGTCTTGAGGAAGGTGCGGCCCTCCCGGTGGACGGCTTCGGCGTCCGAGCAGCGCACCACGTAGCCCAGGCGGGTCGGGAGCCGTTCGGCGGGCAGGGCGGAGGGGCGGATCTCGTGGGTGTACAGGCGGTTGGTGGACAGCGGCACGAGCAGGACGGAGCCGGGGTGGAGGGTGAGGGTGAAGTCCGGCGGGAGCCCGGCCGCGTCGGTGTGCGCGGTGCGCTCCTTGAGGCGGAAGCGCAGCCCGGTCAGCGCGCTGACGCCGCGCACGCCGAGGTCGTGGGCGTCCCCGGGCAGCGGTTCCAGTCCGTCGAGCCGGTCGTAGAAGGTGCAGAAGGCCATGATGCCGTTGGCGGGCATGTCCTTGGTCTTGTCGGCGTGGGCGGAGATCCTGGCCTTGGACTGCCTGCGCCCTTCGCCGGCGGGGGTGTTGTGGTAGATCTGCGCGAGGACGTGGTTCAGCGGCGCCTGGTCGCGCAGGACGGCGGCGGCCTCCCGGTTGAGCTCCTCGACGATCCGGGTGTCGGTGGCCCGGAAGCCCTCGGTGGGCCCGGAGAGGTTGGTGGAGCAGCGCAGCAGCCGGAAGTGCAGTTCGGCGCCGTCGCGCCGGACGGGCGTCAGGTAGATGCCGCTGCGGTGGGCGGTGCCGGGTTTGGTGGACTCGGTGAGCGACTGGAAGGCGTGCTCGGCGCCGATCCGGGCGAAGTGGCCGTCCGCCGGGTCGAAGAACCGGCGGTAGTACACGCCGAGGCCGTGCACCCGGGCGGGCATCCGGCCGGGTCCGACGACGGGCCACGGCGCACCGTCCGCCGCCCCGCCGTCCGGCCCGCGGTCCGGCCCGCCGTCCGCTGCTCCGTCCTGCTCCCGGACGACGAACACCCGTTCCGCCGCCCGCAGTCGGCGCTCTTCGACGCCCGACTCGCCCCCGTACAGGTAGACGCTCCGGCCGGTGGGGTCGACTTCGCCGGCGGCCAACTGCTCCGGGGTGGTCCTGGTACCGAGGAACTCCCGGACGGGTTGCTCCGCCCACCGTTCCGGCGGCGCGACCAGGACGCTGCCGGCCTCCTCGATCCGGGCCTCCGCCCGTCCCGCCACGTCCGTCACAGGGCACCTGTCTTTCACTCGAGCGGATGGTTCGAAGGCGCGCGCACCGGGCCGGACCACCGGCTCCCGGGGTCGGACGACACGGACGGGTCCACCACTGTACGCGCGACGCCCACTTGCCCCCGGCGCACCCCGGGAGCCCCTCGCCGTCAGCCGCCGAAGGCGGTGCGGGCGAACCGGGCGCGGGCCTCCTCGGCGGGCAGCACGCGCAGCAGTTCGGCGCTGCCGGGCAGGTCGGGGAAGTACCGGTCGGCGTTCCAACTGCGCCGGTACGCGGGGTGGTCGAGCACCAGCAGGCGGCGGCCGTCGACCACCGGGACGTCCGCGGGCAGGCCCTCGTTCCAGATCGGCCGGCCGTCCGGGGCGAGCAGTTCGAAGGCGCCGTGCGCGATCACCCCGGAGCGGCCGGTGGCGGGCGCCGGGTCGGTGGCCAGCCGGACGACCTCGGCGGCGGGGGCGGTGCCGGGCAGGTGGCCGCCGCCGATCAGGACGTGCGCGAGCAGGACGTGCAGTTGGAAGTTGTCGCCGATGCCGCCGATCCGCACCTCGTAGCCGGTGCCGGTGGGCCGGTGCAGCACCGTCAGCGGCTCGTCCAGGAGCGCGGCCGTGCAGTGCAGCGGCCGTATCCCGTGCCGCTCCAGCGCGTCCAACTCGCGCAGTGCCGGGAGCAGTTCGGCGGCGTACCGGCGGCGCACCGCGGCGCTGCCGAGGACGGCGAACGCGGGCGCGAACCACTCCCGGAGGCCGCACCAGGCGACCGCCAGGCGCACCGCCCGGTAGTCGCCGCCGAGCGCCCCGATCAGCCCGTCGATGTTCGCCCGGTCCGGTTCGGGCAGCTCCGCCGCGCCGCCCGGCCAGTGGGCCGCGCACTCCAGCGCCGCCTCGGCCTCCTCCCGCAGGCCCGCCAGGACCGGCCCCGCGCAGTCCATCGGGTCCGCGCCGCGCTCGACGCAGAACCCGGCCGCCACCGCGGGCATCGCCCGCGGCCAGACCGGCGGGTAGGCGGGCACCAGCGCCGCCAGCCGCCCCGCCACGGCGTGGCAGTCGGCGTCGGCCGCCGCCTGCAGGCCGCCGACGAGCGCCTCGAACGCCCGCTCGGCACGTGCGCCGTCGGCCGCCGCGGCGGCCTGCTCCAACTCGGTCAACAGGCCGTCCAGGGCCGGGTACGCGTTCACCGGCGCACCATAGGCGCTCCGCCGACGACCGATCAAACGTCCGAGGCCACCCGCCTCCTGCCGCCCGGGTGGCACCATGGCGCGCATGCTGAACGTGGAGATCAACGGACGGCCCGCGAGCGTCGAGGACGTCCACCGGATGGCGACCTGGAACTACGGGCACTTCACCTCGATGCAGGTCCGCGACGGGGCGGTGCCCGGCCTCGACCTGCACCTGCGCCGGCTGGCGGACGCCTCCCGCGAGCTCTTCACCGACCTCGTCGGCGCGCCCGCCCCCGACGACGACCTGGTCCGCGAGCTCGTCCGGCAGGCCCTCGGCGGCCGCCCCGACGCCTCGGTCCGGGTCGACGTCCTCCCCGCCGGGCCGACCGGCGGCACCGACCTGGTGGTGTCGGTCTCCGACCCCGTCCCGGACGCGCCGCGGCCCGCGCTGCGGGTCCGCACCGCGGTCCACGAACGCAACCTGCCGCACCTCAAGCACGCCGCCACGATGGGGCTCACCCACCAGTTCCTGCTGGCCCGGCGGGCAGGCTTCGACGACGTGCTGTTCCTCGGCCGGGACGGCCTGCTGCGCGAGGGCTCCACCTGGAACGCGGCCTTCTGGGACGGCGAACAGGTCCTCTGGCCCGCCGCCCCCGCCCTGCCCGGCATCACCATGCAACTCCTCCGGGCCGCCCTGCCCGCCACCGGCGTCCCCTCCACGACCCGCCCGCTGACCACCGCCGACCTCCCGTCCCTCCCCGCCGCCGCGACCAACTCGCACTGCCCGGCCCAACCCCTGGCCGCCGTCGACCGCCTCGCCTTCCCCCACCTGAGCGCCGAACTCACCGAGATCCTCACCACCGCCTGGACCCGCGTCCCCTGGGACACCCTCTGACCCACCCACCGTCTCGGGTCCCGTTCACCCCACCGCCAGCACCCCGATCCGCCGCACCTCCGCCACCACCCCGTCGAGCTCCGGCGGCAGCACCCCCTCGGCCTCGGGCAGCGCGGTGGCCGGGCCCCGGTGGTCGAGGGCGTCGGCGGCCGCGGCGAGGCGGCGGGTGAGGGTGCGGGCGGCGGGGACGGCCGGGGCCGGGGCGCCGTGGTCGCGTTCGACGGCGTACGCGGTGGCGGCGTCGGCGAGGCGTTCGGCGTGGACGGTCAGGCGCAGCCAGTCGGGTCCGGCCGGGCCGCCGGGGCGGAGTTCGGCGGCGGCGTTCTCGGCGGCGGCGCGGGCCTGGGCGAGGGTGCGGTAGGCGGCGCGGCGCAGTTCGGCGCGCTGGACGGCGTCGGCACCCGGTGCGTCCGGTGCGTCCGGTGTGTCCGGTGCCTCCGATGCGTCCGGACGTTCGGTGAGCAGGACGTGGTCGAGGTAGCGCTGGGTGTGCCGCAGCGCGTGCGCGGCGCGCTGCCCGACCCGGGCCCGGGTGTCCGCGAGGCCGGGGAGGTGGCCGACCAGCAGGACGAGGGCACAGGCCAGCGCGGTGTCGGCGAGCCGTCCGGGTGCGGCACCGTGGTCGCCGCCGGTGGTGACGAAGGCCAGGACGGTGACGGTGATGACGGCGGTCTGCGCGGCGAAGTGCCGCTGGGCGACGGGTATCAGCGCACCGCTCGCGGCCACCACGGCGACCGGCCACCACCGGCCGGGCAGCACCGGCGCGAGCGCGGCGGCCAGCAGGACACCGGCCACCGTCCCGGCGAAGCGGTTGACGACGCGCGAGAACAGCGGCCCCAGATCGGGTTTGACCAGGAACGCGGCGGTGACGGGCAGCCAGTACCAGTGCTCGGCCCGCAACCCGAGCGCGAGCGCCGCACTCGCCGCGACGCACACCCCGACCCGCACCCCGTACGCCCGCCCGGCCCGCCCCCAGGGCACCAACCCACCCGTCCCCCCACCCAGCACCCACCGGGCCACCCCCCGCCGCAACCTGCACCCGACCCCCCGCAGCCCCCACCCACCCCCGCCGACCACCGACACCCCAACTCCCTTCCCCCACCTACGTGAACCGCCTGCCGACCTCCTCTCGCTCCCCGCCCCCACACCCTTCCCCCACCTGCGCGAACCGCCCGCCGCAGGCGATGTCCCGCCGAAGGCCAGCGCCGCCCGCAGGACCGCGCGGTCGAAGGCCGCGGTCGCGGGGGTCTCGGCGGCGGGGACGGGCAACGGGCCGGGGAGGCGGTCGGTGCGGACCGCGGTGGCCAGGCGGCGCGGGCCGGTGGCGAGGCGGGCGGGCAGGGGGCGGGCGTCGCGTAGGAGGGCGACGCCCGCTTCGCAGAGGGCGGAGGCGGCGGCGAGCCGGGTGGTGAGGGTGTGGTCGTGGCCGGTGGGCAGTTGTTCGCCGGCCCGGTCGAGGGCGGCGGTGAGGCGGCGACGGGCGTGCTCGGCGCGGTCGGTCCCGGTGGCATCGAGGGCGTCGGCGAGGGCGTCGAAGACGGCCGCGACGGCCTGCCGTTCGGCGTGCAGCGGGCGCGGGTGGGTGGTGAGTTGCCGCAGCAGCAGGAGCCAGCCGGCGCCGGCCAGGTAGCAGCCGGCCTTGGCCCAGCCGGGCAGCGGGACGGGCATGCCGCAACCGAGCACGGTGAGCACCATGAGTTGGACGGCGGCGGCGGAGGCGACCGGTCCGGTGACGCTGATCGCCCCGCAGAGCACCCCGACCGCGCCGAGCAGCGGTACCGCCCACCAGCCGGTGGCGGTACCGATCAGCAGGCCGAGGGCTCCGGCGAGCGCGGGGACGGCTTGCTGCACGGCGCCGGTGCGCCGTCCGGCGGGGCGGTCGTTGACGCCCGCGAACATCGCGCCGAGCCCGGCCAGCACTCCTTCGGCGGGTCGTCCGGCGGCGACCGCGAGACCCAGCGGAACGGCCATCCCGGCCGCGCCGCGCACCGTGGCCGCCCAGGGCACGGGGCCGCGCTGCCAGCGCAGCGGGTGGGTCAGCCAGTCCGGTCGCGCCTGCCGCCTGTCCGTGGGAACCCCCTCCTCGTGTAGGCCCGTCGCTTCGGCAGCCTAGGCGCGGCTCTTGTCGGGGCCGCTGCGGCCGCGTTACACGCCGATGACGGCTGCCGGGACGACGGATGCCCGACCGCCGGGCCCAGCGGGGACGGCGAATCCTCCGGACGACAGGATTTTCTGCCCCCACCGGGCCCGCTGTTCCGCCCGGCCTGTCGAAAGCGCGCGAATGAACTCCGCACCGCCCGCAACACCATCCACCTCCGCTTCCACTTCCACCCCCGGGCCCGTCCTGCGGCCCGGGAACGTCCCGGAACGGCTGGATGCCGAACGGTTCGCCCTGTCGCCGACCGAGTTGCCGGTGAGCCTTCCGGCGGTGGACCGGATCAGGGAGGACGGGGTGCGGGCCCGGCGGAGTCGGGCTGCGGCATGGTGCGGGTGCGGGAGCGCACCGCGCGCTGAATTCGCCGTTCCATCGCCTATTCAATTTCATACGATAGGCAAATTCCCGTCGAGTTATCCACAGCCTCCCGAAAAACCGTGTGCACCCGCGCCCGGGGGCCGGTTAGCCTCACTTCCGGTCGAAATCGAGCGGATCAAGCGGATCGAACGGATCGAGCAGGAGGAACGGAGGAGCGTGGGGCGCAGGGATGGTGGCCGCGGGCTGGGGCGCGGCTTCGCCTCGTTGTGGTCGGCGGCGGCGGTGTCCTCGTTGGGCGACGGGATCGTGTCGGCTGCGGCCCCGCTGCTGGTGGCGTCGCTGACCAGGGATCCGGTGCTGGTCGCCCTGTCGGTGTTCGTCCAGCAGTTGCCGTGGCTGCTGCTGGCCCCGCTCAGCGGCGCCCTGGTGGACAGGGTGGACCGCCGCCGGCTGGCGGTTGCGGCGAACGTGGCGCGGGCCGTGCTGACGGCGGTGCTGGCGGTCGCGGTGTACGCGGGGGAGGTCTCACTGCCGCTGACCTACACGGTGGGCCTGCTGCTGGGCAGTTGCGCGGCCCTCGGGGAGAACGCGTCCTCGGCCCTGCTGCCCGCCGTGGTCGCCTCGGCGGACCTGCCACGGGCCAACTCCCGGATGTTCGGCACCGATTCGGTGCTCAACCGGCTCTGCGGGCCCCCGCTCGGCGCCGCCCTGTTCGGGGTCGCCGCGGGCCTGCCGCTGACGGTCGACGCGCTGAGCTTCGCCGGTGCCGCCGCTCTGGTCTCGACGCTGCGCCTGCTCCCCCGCCCGAATCCCACCCCGTCCCCATCGTCGTCCCCATCGCCACCGCCATCCCCATCGCCACCGCCGTCCCCGCCCGCCGGGCGGACCGCGCTGGGCCGCCAGTTCGCCGACAGCGTGCGCTGGCTGTGGCGGCAGCCCGCGTTGCGGACGCTGACCCTGGCGCTGTGCCTGATGAACGTGACACTGATCGCGTCCTTCTCCGTCATGGTGCTGTACGCCCGCGAGCACCTGGGCCTGTCGGAGTTCGGCTACGGCGTGCTGCTGACGGCCTCGGCGGTCGGCGGCCTGGCGGGGGCGCTGGTCGCCCCGCGCCTGCAGGCCCGCTTCTCCGCCTCGGTGCTGCTGCGGCTGGGCCTAGTCCTGGAGACGCTCACGCACGCCGGCCTGGCGCTGGCGGGCTCGCCGTGGGTCGCGGGCGCGGTCCTCGGCGTGTTCGGCGTGCACGGCGCGATCTGGGTGAGCGTCGACCGGACGCTGGTGCAGCGCGCCGTACCGGACGGGATGCGCGGCCGGATCAACAGCGCCTTCATGGCGCTGGCGGTCGGCGGTTCGGCCCTCGGGGCGCTGCTCGGCGGCCCGATCGCCCGACTGCTCGGCCTGACCGGCCCGTTCTGGTTCTCCGCCACCGTGATGGCCGCCCTGACCGTGTTCGCCTGGCGCCCGTTCGGCCGCAGCATCGACGCCCCGCCCCCAGCCCCAGCCCCAGTCCCGACCCCTGCCGCCACCGCAACTCCCGCCGCCACCGCCGCTCCCTGACCGCGCGCCGTCCCGTCCCCGCCCCGTCCCGCTGCGGTATACCTGCTGGCAGCGACAGCGGGAACGAACGCGACGAGAGGCGGACGACGGGTGATCCGGCGGCGGGTACTGGTCTCGGGCACGGTGCAGGGCGTCTTCTTCCGCGACTCCTGCCGCCGGGCGGCCGCGGGGGCGGGCGTGGCGGGCTGGGTGCGCAACCTGCCGGACGGCCGGGTGGAGGCGGTCTTCGAGGGCGACCCGGCCGCGGTGGAGGAGATGGTGGCGTGGATGCGGCACGGCCCCTCCCGTGCGGTGGTCGAGCACGTCGAGGTGGTCGAGGAGCAGCCGGAGGGCCTGCTGGTGTTCGCCGTCACCACCTGACGGTCCCCCCCCGGGGCTCCGGCACGCCCCGCCGCGCTGCCGGCCCGTCAGGCTCCCCCGTCGTCCCCCTCGCTCTCCCCGCCCCTTCCCCCGTCCCCATCCCCGGCCCCGTCCCCGTCCCCGTACGGCCACACGTCGTCGGGGAACACCCGGGCGAACCAGTGCGGTTGGACGTCCCGCAGGCGCAGGGTGCGCCAGCGGCGCGGGTCCTCGGGGAGCGGGACGCCGACCTCGACGTCCGGGCCGTGGGCGAACAGGCGCTCCTGGCAGACGCCGCAGGGGGCGAGCACCCAGAAGTCGCCGTCGGCGGTGGCGGTGACGCAGACCGAGGCGGTCACCCGGCGGCCGAGTTTGAACGCCTCGCAGATCGCGCCGGTCTCGTGGCAGAGCTGGACGGCGCCGTTGGGGGCCTGCGGGGCGGTGCTGGTGAGGACGGTGCCGTCGTCCAGGCGCAGGGCGGCGGCGCCCGCCCACTCCTGGCCGGGGAAGCGGCGGCGGGTCAGTTCTGTAGCGGAGTCCACGAGGGCGCGGTCGACGGGCACGGCCGGAACGTTACCGAACCGGGCCGGGGCGGCGGAAACGGTTTGCTTCCCGGCCGGGGCCCGCACAGACTCCGTGCATGACGGAGACGAACGATCAACTCGCCGCGGGCAAGCGGGATCTGAAGCTGTACCTGCAGGACGCCCGGGACGCGGTGGTGTGGAAGCTGGCGGGCCTGTCGGAGTACGACGCCCGCCGCCCGCTGACCCCGACCGGGACGAACCTGCTGGGGCTGGTCAAGCACCTGACGGGCGCGGAGGCGGTGTACTTCGGCGCCACCTTCGGCCGGCCGTTCGAGGGCGGTCCGGGCCTGTGGGTGGCGGGCGGGGCCGAGCCGAACGCCGACCTGTGGGCCCGCCCGGAGGAGGGCCGGGAGGCCCTGCTCGACGGCTACCGCCGGGTCTGGGCGCACGCGGACGCCACCATCGACGCGCTGCCGCTGGACGCGGTGGGCGAAGTCCCGTGGCCCCCGCACAGCAGACTGACGCTGGGTCGGGTGCTGCTGCACGTAGTCGCCGAGACCCACCGGCACGCGGGCCACGCCGACCTGGTCCGCGAACTGGTGGACGGCGGCACGGGCCTGCGCCCGGACGGCGCGCTGCTGCCCGAGGGCGACGCCGACTGGTGGGCGGCGCACCGCCGGACGGTGGAGCGCGCGGCCCGCGAGGCGGCGGCCGCGGCGGGCGAGCACCTGCCGAGCTGACGTCCGCCCGACTGACGTCCGCCCGGCTGACGTCCGCCCGGGGTTCCGGCGGCCGGGCCCGGACGGGCGCCACCCCCGCCCACCGGGCGTCCGCGCCTCTGGGATGATCATCGTCCGCCGGTCACCGACCCCGTCCGAAGGGACCCACCCGTGCCGATCGACCTCGCCGAGGCCCTCGCCGCCCATCCGTACCCGGGCCGGGGCGTCCTGCGCTGCCGCACCGCCGCGGGCGCCGAGTTGGCCGCCTACTTCCTGACCGGCCGCAGCCCGGCCTCCCGCGCCCGCGCGCTGCGCGCCACCCCGGACGGCGCGCTGACCGTCGTCCCGACCGACGTCCGCGAGCACGACGACCTGCGCCACTACCCGGCGGTGCGGCGCTGCGGCGAGCGGGTGGTGTACGGCAACGGCGAGCAGGTCGCCACGGTCGCGGACCGGCTGGACGCGGGCCGCTCCCCGCTGGAGGCCCTGGACGGCCTGGACTACGAACCGGACCCTCCGATCTTCACCCCGCGCCTGACCGTGGTCGCGGACACCCGCCCGGGCGGCCCCAGTTGGCTGGGCGCGGCCCGCCGCAGCGCCGCCTCCCGCACCGCCACCGACCGCCTCTTCCTGCGCCTGGACGCCCTGGCCCCGGGCGAGGGCGTCCTGCTGACCACCTACCAGGGTCCCGCCGCCGCCCCGGCCACCGGCGCCCCCTACCTGGAGGTCGCCACCCCCGTCCCGGACGCCACCGCCCTCCTCGACCGCCTCTGGTCCGCCCTCCCGCCCGAGTACCGGGTCGCCGCCGCGGTCTTCGCCCCGTCCGCCTTCCCGGAGGTCCTGCTCCGGCACGCCACCGACTGATCCCGGCCCGGACTCCCCGCTCCGGACTCCCCGCTCCGAACTCCCCGGCACCGCGCACCGGTCACTGGACGAACGGCCACCCGGCCGCCCACGATGGCGGTATGACGGACAGTCAGCCGGAAGAACCGCCGGGGGCGGGCGGGCGCCGCGGGCGCCCCGACTGGGGCGCGGTGGCGGCCCTGTCGGGCGTGGCCGCGGCCCTGGTGGCCGTGGTCGCCTACCTGCTGCCCCCGGACCAGCCCCGTCCCGCCCCCTCCCCCGCCCCGGCAGCGGTCTCCTCCCCGGTGCCCGCCCCGGAACGCACCACTCCGAGGCCCACCCCGTCCGAATCACCGTCACCGGAACCCGAGCCGGAGCCGGAGCCGTCGCTGGAGCCCGAGCCGTCACTGGAACCCGATCCGTCACTGGAACCCGATCCGGAGCCCTCGCCGCCCGCCGAGGCTCCCGCCCCGCTGCCCGCGGTCGTCCCGGCCGGGTGCCGCGGGGCATCCGCCGCCGTCGCCTCCTACCGCCGCAACGCCGGCTCCTCCCGCGGCTCGCAGGCCGACGCCGCGAACCTCGCCTACCAGGGCCTGATGCGGGCGGGCACCGACGCGGACCCGCCCGTCCGCCCGACGGTCCTGCGCCTGGCGCAGGAGTTCCAGGAGCTGAGCTTCCGGCTGAGCGGCATGGTGATGGCCGACCCCAACGAGGTGATCGCCGACATCAACGCCGACCTTCCCGTCCTGGGCCGCCTGTGCGGCGACGGCTCCTGACGCAGAGGAGGAAG
>NZ_JBHUWH010000185.1:0-13933 GCF_042670125.1 Kitasatospora sp. NPDC057198
CCCTCAAGAACACCCAAAAAGCCCTCGAAAACATCCCGAACAAGGGCATCGGATACGGCATCCTCCGCTACCTCGCCACACCCCGCACCCGCCAAAAACTCACCCAACAGAACACCCCCCACATCAGCTTCAACTACCTCGGACAATTCGAAAAAACCATCCCCGGACTCGGCACCTACGCAGACCCCACCGAACCCACCGGCCACGAAACCAGCCCCAACGCCCACCGAAGCCACCCACTCCAAATCATCGGCCTAGTGAGGGACGGACAGCTCGAATTCCGGTTCTCCTTCACCGATGAAACGGAGTTGGGGCGGACCGCATCAAGTCTGGCGGAAAGTTTCAACGACGTCTTGGTGGACCTCGTGGTTCGGGCGCGGGAGGCCGGACCACTGTTCCCAGAGGTTGGCACCGAACCAGAGCGCGTCGTGGACGTGTCGCTAGTCGACCTCTCAGAGACCCCGCAGGTACCGACGGTTTTCTGCTTCCACGAAAACGGTGGCAACGTGACCGGATACGTAGACCTCGTTGCTCGCCTGGCACCCCACGCACGACTGATCGGCATTGAGTCCCGGGTGGTCGGCTTCGGGCTGGCTGCCCAGGACAACATTGCCGAGATGGCCAACGACTACTGGCAGGCCATCCGCCGGATCCAGCCCCAGGGCCCCTACGCGCTAGTCGGCTGGTCCTTCGGTGGTCTCATCGCGTACGAGGTGGCGTCGCAGGCCCAGGCCGCAGGTGCCGAAGTCCGCCTCCTGTGTGCGATCGACACCCCGCTGCCCACCGAGCCCACCAAACGGCGAATCACCGCCGACCGGGAAGCAGTGGGCCGCGCTCTCGAGAAAATCAGCCGGTTCGACACGCAGGCGTGGGAGGAGTTCGTAGCTCGTGGAGACGGAAAGGCCCTCGCAGAGGGACTGGAACTCACCGAGAAGGCGCTCGCGCTCGGTACGGACGGTCTGACGAAGCTCTTCAACACGATGCTGAACCACACGAAGGGTCTACTGGAATACGAACCGGGAAAGCTTGACTGCGAAGTCCTGCTATTCCTCGCAGAGGATGCCGACTGGGAGTTCCCACTCCTTGAGACCTGGGCGCCATTTGTTGAGAAAATCGATGCCCGCGTAGCTGCCGGCGACCATCTTTCCGTCATTCGCGAACCGAATGTTCGCGTGATCGCCACGGGCATCATCGAAAAGCTGCAGAAGTTCGGAAGTTCATCAACCCGCAGTTGAACACGTGCACAGGGGTGGGCAGGCGAATGCGCCTGCCCACCTTCGCCCGCCACTTCATGGAGCACTCATGACCGACACATATCTCAAGGCGCCGGAAACCCTGCACCCTCTGATAGGGATCGTGGGAGGAATGGGGCCGCTCGCTTCTGCGGAACTGATCAAGACGATCTACGTCGAAAGCGAGCAAGAGCTCGAACAGCGGCTACCGCGAGTACTTCTCTGGTCTGACCCAGCCGTCGTCGACCGGACCGAAGCGATCGAGGCAGGACAACTGGGCCTTCTTCGTGATGCATTAGAGCTCTCGATCGGTCATCTGCTCAACGCTGGTGCCGAAACCGTCGTGATCGCTTGCATGACAGCGCATACGGTCCTCCCCCTCATCTCATCGGAACTCGCCGCACGCTGTGTGTCCCTGATCGACATCGTCTTCGAAGAAGTCGCTCGCCAACCGGCCATACATCTGCTGCTGTGCACACGCGGAACAACGAAGTCCGGACTGTTCACCGAGCACACACGTTGGGCGGAACTCGGCAATCGTCTAGTACTACTCAGCGATGAGGACCAGGACTTGTTGCACCGGCAGATCTACCGACTCAAAGAAAACTCGGCACGTCGCAGCGCGGTGAGCTTCGTCAGCGATGTTCTCCTACCCAAGTACGGAGTCCCAGGATTCGTCGCAGGTTGCACCGAACTGCACTTGGTCACCAGGGAGATCCAGTCAATCGGTCTCTCCAGTAGCTTGCCGCACATCGATCCACTGGACGTCGTCGCACAGCGAATTCGCGATGGGAAGCTGTGGCCCGACAGTCGGAGATCCTGAGTGTCGAAGCCATTTACGGGCCGCCCGCCCATTCGAGCGGCTGTCGGCACACCGTGCCGCACACCGACGGAAGTCACTGTTGCCCTCCATCGTGCCGGCCGACAGGGTCTCCACCAGTGACACACATCCTGATCCTGGCGGCCGCTTCCCTATCCGTCATCCCGAGAGGGCGTTTACGCCGCTTCTGGTAGATTTTAGGGCGATTTTTGCCTCAGGCTGGATGGGGTCGCTGATACTCAAGGGGCCAACGATGCTGGAGGGATGGCAAGGCCGTGGTCTTGTCCGTCATCCTCCTGTTTCATCCCAAGGCGCCGGTTGTGTGCCGTGTGCTTCGGGCGCCGGTGAGCGCCCCCGTCCCGGGTGGGTATTTCCAAGTCATGCCCGAACGACGCCGGTACCCGAGCGACTTGTCCGATGCCCGGTGGGCCCTGGTTGAGCCAGTGCTGTCCGCATGGCGGGCCGAGCGCCGTGGCCGCGGCCTGGAACATCGGCCGACCACCTGACCATGACCTGCGGAGCCTGCTGGACGCGATCCTCTACGTGAACCGCACCGGCGTCCCCTGGCGCTACCTGCCGCACGACTACCCGCACTGGAACACCGTCTACGCCTACTTCGCCCGCTGGCAGGCGGAAGGCGTCTTCGACCAGCTCAACAGCCTCCTGAGGCGTCAAGTCCGCCGTCAGGAAGGACGCGAGGAGGAGCCAACCGCCTGCGTCATCGACTCCCAGAGCATCAAGACCTCCACCAACGTCCACTCCTGCGAGCAGGGCATCGACGCCGGCAAGAAGATCGTCGGCCGCAAGCGCAGCATCGTCATCGACACCGTCGGACTCCTGCTCGGGGCCCTGGTCACCGCTGCGAGCGTGCAGGACTCGATTGCCGGCCAGACCCTCATCGGACGAATCGCCTCAGAGCATCCCGCGGTCCGAAAGACCTGGGTCGACGGCGGCTACCGCCAGCACCTCGTCGAACACGCCGCCACCTTGGGCATCGACATGCACATCGTCCGCCGCGACCCCGCCACCAGGGGCTTCGCTGTTCTACCGCGGCGGTGGACCGTCGAGAGAACGCTCGGCTGGCTCATGAACCACCGCCGCCTGGTCCGCGACTACGAAGCGCACGCGCACCGCTCCGAAGCCATGATCTACGTCGCGATGATCAACCTCATGACCCGCAGACTCACCGGCGAGAGCACCCCGACATGGCGTGGCACATAAACCACCATCAGCCCTACAATCCAGGACTAAACAACGGGACGAAACGCCCTCTTAGCAGCAGGAAACGATCGTCGATCATCTGTCCTGCCACGCGCAGCTCCTTCACCCGTCCCTGACGCTGCCCGCATCAAGCACCCATTGTGGTAGGCACGGGCCCTCCAGCTTCGCTGATTGCCGAACGTCGTCCAACCCGTTGACCGTCCAGGACCACGACGGCTCACTCAGAACGGCGGGCTGACTACTGAACTTGTTTGAGTGATGTCGGCGCCGTTCGCCTGACAGCCGAGTGCTGGCACCGGTAGCCCTGTGGGGTGTGAGGTACGCGCAGGGCGGCGGGCTTACTGACGCCGAGAGGAACACGCGAGAGCGGTTACGGCTCCAGGCCGTGGAGCGTTTCGAGGTTGGGCAGAAGAACGTGGAGATCGCCACTGCCTTGCGAATCAGCGTGCGGTCGGTCGAGCAGTGGCACCGGCCCTGGCGCGAGGGCGGCGAGGCGGGCGTCCTGTCGAAGGGGTCGCTGGGAATGCCTCGGCTCAGTGCGGCCCAGATTGCCAGGCTGGAGCGGGCGTTGGAGCGCGGTCCGCTGGCCCACGGCTGGGTGGACCAGCGGTGGACGCTGGCGGGTCAAGACGCTGATCGGCCGGCTGTTCCACGTCTCCTACACGGTCGAGGGCACCTGGCGGCTGCTGAAGCGGCACGGCTGGAGCTGGCAGCAGCCCGCGCGGCGGGCGATCGAGCGCAATGACGACGCGGTCGAGGTATGGAAGAAGGAGACCTGGCCGCGGGTAAGAGCACCGCGGCGGAGCGCGGGGCCTGGAGCGTCTTCGAGGACGAGGCCGGGCAGTCGATGACTCCGCCGCGCGCCAGAACCTGGGGCCGGATCGGCCAGACCCCGGTCGTGAGAGTGAGGGCCCGGGGCTCCGGGCGGGTATCGATGGCCGGCATGGCCTGCTACAAGCCCGACGAGCGGTCCCGGTTGATCTACGCGATCCGCGAGTACCGCGGCCGCAAGGACGAGTCGAAGGGCTTCGGCCGGCGCGACTTCCGCGACCTGATCGTGCGCGCTCGCATCCAGCTCGGCGGACCGATCGTGCTGGTCTGGGACAACCTCCGCCTGCACCTGACGGCCGGCATGAAGGCCTTCATCGACGCGAACGCCGAGTGGCTCACGGTGTTCCACCTGCCCACCTACGCACCCGACCTCAACCCGCTGGAGGGCATCTGGTCGCTGGTCAAACGCGAGATCGGCAACCTCGCTGCCGCGGACCTCACTCAGATCACCAGAGCCGTGAAACGGCGGCTCAAGAGGATCCAGTACCGTTCTCAACTCGTCGACGGCTGCCTCGCGTCCACCGGTCTGTGCCTGGACTGAGGTGACTCAGTCCTCCTCCCAGTTCGCGTAGTTGCCCATCGCCACGTCGTCGCACAAGGTCTCCCACAACCCATTGTGGGCGAGTGCGCTGTCATCGAGGGTGTCGAGGAGCTGGCGAAGCTCGTCCGCCACCTCCTCGAATCTGTCCTCTTCGTCCTCTTCGTAGAACGGGAAGCGGCCGATGACGGCTGCGACGCACTCATGGAAGGTTTCGAGGTCCCGGTTCACATGCCAGGCGGTCGCGGACTCGGTTGTGGGGATGTGCAGGACGTGACGCGAAACCACATCAATGCCGAGCCACCCGAACAGCCCGCTGGTCCCAAAAATGACC
This sequence comes from Kitasatospora sp. NPDC057198, assembly GCF_042670125.1. NCBI lineage: Bacteria > Bacillati > Actinomycetota > Actinomycetes > Kitasatosporales > Streptomycetaceae > Kitasatospora > Kitasatospora sp. NPDC057198. Next base: position 4,977 of record NZ_JBHUWH010000185.1, read on the forward strand.
CACCCGCCCTCACCGATCCCGTCCAGCAACGTCGCTTCGGTCAACGGTTGGTACTCATAGCCGATCAGCCCCGCCGGAACGCCCCTATCCCGCAGCTCAGCGGCGATCTCGGCGGGTACCTCGGGTGAGCAGCCGATCCGGACCACGGCGTACTTGGGCAACCGCAACGGCGGGAGGTCTCGAATCACGCGAACATCATCCCCGTGTTCCGCCTTCGTCGGAAGGTCGCGGCTGGGGCCGTCCGCCGTCCGACGGCGAATCCCGACATCACTCAATCAAGTTCAGCAGTCGGCGGCGAATGCTCGTTCGGTGTGGTGGCGGAGAGAGGAAACGAAGATTCGATCGGGGCGGCCGACGAAGACGTAGAAGAGGGACTCGGGGATGTAGCCGGGGCTGCGGAACCAGTTGCGGATGCGGGGGCCCTGGCCTTGGGCGTCAGCGATTTCGCCGAGGATTTGTTCGGTGTCCTCGTAGACGTGTGCCCGGCGGATCTGGCCAGTGGCGCGGTTGGCCATGAATTCGACGGCCACGGGGCGGCCGGCGGGAGTGAGGCTGACAGCCCACTTCTTGAGCTTGGGGGTTGCGGTGAGGATGTCGTTGACCGCGTTGAAGGTCTGGACGTGATGCCAGACGTCCAAGAGGGTGGCGAACTGTCCCGGCTTGGCGATCTCTTCGGCAAGGTACACCAGGAGTCGAATCATCAGCATGGCGTTGTGCCGGACATCGACCGGGACTTGGGTGCCGAGCACCGCCAGCGCACCCTCCCGGAGCAGGAGATCGGTGACCGTAATTGCCCCGGCGCCGCGTGGGGCGATGTGACAGGCGCTGAGCATGACCACGGGGGGCATGTGGTCGATCCCGAGGAACAGGCAAGGGGTGCCGTCGATCTGGAGCGCGGCGAAGTTGCCGACCATTGTTCCGTGCGCGCTGAGGACCAGGATGTCAGGGCGGTGTTCGGCCACCGCCTCTTGCAGGGCGTCGAGGGTGAGTGTCTCGGCCTGGGCGACGGTGAGCGCGTCGGAGGTGGCGGTCTGGCGGGCCAGCTGCCAGCCTTCACGGGAGAGCCGCCCGATTCGGTCGCTGACGGGGATGCATTCGGCGATCAGCACTTTGATGCGATGGTTCAGGCCAAGCGCTGGCGGGGCGGTGGTCTGGAGCCGGAGTGTTCTGGTCAGCGGCTGAAGCGGCCGGTAGGCGATGGGCAGCCGGGCACACAACGGGGAGGTGTCCCCGGGCATGGTGAGCAACCCGAGCGGGAAGTCGAAGAACACCGTCAGGGCTGGGGCGCGTTCGATTGCGGCCCGCAGTTCGTCGCTCCACAGAGGCCGGGCGGCGTCGTTCAGCCGGGTGAGCAGGCGTCGGCTGGTGGCGCTGCGGGGGCCATCGATGAAATGCCGTTCGAGGTCGGCGAGGGCGAGGAACGCCTCCCGAGGGACAGTGGGCAGCATCAGGCCCAGTCCGCTGCTCGCGATGGCTTGGTGGGTCACCGTGAACTCGATGGCCGCTCTTTCGATCAGGTGATCGGGGCGCTCGTGGAGGTTGATGGACCAGGTGTCGTCTGGGCTGACTGCGGGCTGCGACTCCAACTGTCGCCGGAGTTCGCCGTCGTAGGCATTGCGGGCGTAGGCGGGAGCCGCACCGGGCAGGCCCAGTGTGAGCGGCACTTTCAGTCTGGCGGCCTCCTCCCTGGCGGTCTGGGGATAGCGGCGTTTGGCGGCCTCTGGTGTGGCGCTCTCTCGTTCGAGGCGGTCCAGGGTGGCCAGGTCGATCTGCCCCCTGATGGCCTCGGTGAACGCCCGGTCGGTGTCAGTGCCCTGGCTGGTCGACTCCATAGTCGGCCAGCCCATCTGCCGGGCCAGCCTGCGGTGCGGCAGGGTGAGCGGGGCCAGAGGTCCAGGCGGCGGGTGAGAGACGACTCGCCTGTGAGTGCCGGTAGCTCGGGGACGTAGTGTCGCTGGATGGCGCGCCACTGGGTGGCGAGGGTGGTGTTGTTCAGCTGCGAGTAGGGGGTCGCCGGCAGGGCGAATCCCAGTGAAGAGTTCCGCTCCTGGGCCTCGTGGAGCAGTTCGTCCGGGCAGACGGCGAGAACCGGGTGACGGCCTTGCAGGTGATCGCCGATCCAGTCCTCGTCGAAGCAGTCGATCGGCAGCATCAGGATGTGGTGGTCGAGGAGCAACTGCTGAGCGGCCTTCAGCTTCCGGATGGGGGTATCGACCAGGTCCAACAGTGTCGCAGGGAGGTGCAGGCAGTACCAGAGCCCGGGAAGCGCAGCGGCCACGGACTTGGCCAGGCCATGTGGCGCCGTCGAATCCGCGTCGGGTGGCCGTTCGAAGACGACCGGTGTGTACGGCGACGCGTCCTGAGCGCGGCCCTCCCCGGGCCCGGGAGCGAACAGGACCGCGTACAGCGAGGGCTTTTCCACAGGTGATGGCATGACGTGGGAACCTCGTGCGTGCACGGCCGGTGACTTGCTCAACCTGCCGTGCCAACAGTGGAGTTGGTGGCAGTACAGGAGGGAGCAAGAACAAGGAGCTGGCCGCCGCTCCGGGTGACGGATCTGGCGTTGAAGCGACCCGTCTTCACGATCGCGCCCAGCAACCCGCTGATGGCCGACGCGCGCAGGGACGTTGACCGAGGCGGCGGTCGGCATGCTTCGCCGGTGGGAGGGCGAGCGCGATCTCGCCGTGCAGCTGCGTCGAAGCGCGATAGGTGTCACCAGCGACGGTCATGCTCGGCACCGGCATACGCCGCGGCGAGATCCTGGCCCTGCAGTGGTCCGACGTCCACCTCATGGACCGCAAGCTCTACGTCCGCTGGACCCTCGCCGCCATCAACAACGCGGAGATCCGCTTCGGTGAGCCCAAGACCGAGGCCAGCCGCGCCTGGATCAGCCTCTCCCCCAGAGCCATGGCAGCCCTCCACCGGCAACCGCCTCGCCCCCCGCTACCAGCCCACGCTCGTCGACCCCTACCGCGACCACCTGCGCGCCCGCAGGGCCGAGGACCCCGCAGTGCCGGCCACTCGCCTCCTGCGCGAGATCAAGGAACTCGGCTGTACCAGCAGCGCGAACCTCCTGGCCAGCTACCTCGACCAGGACTGCGCCAAGGGCGACAACACCCGAACCAGACGGATCACGGGACAGATGCACGGCCGAGCAGGATCCCCCTTGCTCCGTCACCGCCCCCTCCTCCAGTGATCACCACACAGCGACACCACCGATGACGAATCAGAACCGTTCTCGTACAGACCCGTCCTCGGGGCGCGGAAGCCCAGGGCGGAGGCCCTGGGCGGTGTTCACCCGGGGCGACCCCGGCTCACCGGGGCCACGCCCGTGTCAGGCTGTCGCGCAGCTCCGCCAGCGCCGCGGACCCCAGCCGACTGCCGAGTTCCTGTTCCAGGCCGTGGAGGATCCCCAGCGCGGCGTCGCGGCGCAGGTTCCCCGCGTCGGTCAGGGCGATGAGGGTGCTGCGCGGGAATCCCGGCCCCGGCGTGCTGGCGAGGAGGCCTTCGCCGAGGAGTTGCGTGACGGCGCGGTGCATCGTCTGGCGGGTGACGCCGGCGCGGCGGGCCAGTTCGGCGACGCTCAGCGGCGTCTCGCGGTCCAGGTGCGCGAGCACGGTCGCGTGGGCCGGCGTGATGGGGTCCACGCCTGCGGCCTCCAGGCGTTCCAGCAGTTCGTCGGAGAACCAGCGGACACCTCGTTGCAGGAGGTGGAGCAGTGGCAGGTCCGTGTCCGCGCGGTCTCCGGCGTCCATCGCTTGCGTTCCTCTCGGTCGGGGGCTACGTTCCTGTGTCAGCTTGGCTGACACAGGGGGTTCGCTTGCCATGACACGTTATGACGTCGACGTCCTCGTCGCGGGGGCCGGTCCGGTCGGTCTCACGGCGGCGCTGCAACTGGCCCGGTGGGGCGTCTCGGTGCGCCTGGTGGACGCCGCTCCCGGCCCGGCCACCACCAGCCGCGCGCTGGGCACGCACGCCCGCAGCCTGGAGATCTACGACCAGCTCGGCATCCTCGGCGACATCGCTCCGCACGGGACGAGGGTCAACGGCTTCGTCCGCCACCGGGCCGACCGCACGTCCCGGGTCGACTACGACTTCGACGGCCTGGCGACCCGGTTCCCGTACATGTTCAACGTCGACCAGGTGATCACCGAACGCGTGCTGCGCGGGCACTCCGCCGCGGCCGGGGTCGCGGTGGAGTGGAACACCCGGCTGGAGTCGTTCCAGCAGGACGACGACGCCGTCACGGCCGTGCTGCACGGCGGCGACGGCCCCTCCACCGGGTACGGGACCGTGCGCGCGCGGTACCTGTGGGGCTGCGACGGCGGGCGCTCGACCGTCCGCAAGGCCCTCCGGCTCCCGCTCGCGGGGGAGAGTGCGCACACCTGGCTGATCGCCGACGCGATCGTGCACACCGATCTGGACCGGGACGGCGTGCACTGGCTCTTCCCACCCGGCGGCGCGCTGATGCTGTTCCCCTTCCCGGACCCGGGCAAGTGGCGGCTGCTGGACACGACCGGCGAGGGGGACGCCGCGCAGCCCCGGCAGATCGCCCGGCAGTTCGGCGACAAGCTGTCACGGGCCCTGGGACGCGAGGTGGTCGTGGACACCCCCACCTGGGCGTCGAAGTTCACCATCCAGCAGCGCGCGGTGCCCGCGATGCACGTCGGACGGTGCTTCGTCTCCGGCGACGCCGCCCACGTCCACTCACCCGCCTCCGGTCAGGGCCTCAACACCGGCATCCAGGACGCGTACAACCTGGCATGGAAGCTGGCCATGGTCGTCCGCGGGCATGCCGACGCCGCCCTGCTCGACACCTACGACGCCGAGCGCGTCCCCATCGGCCGGGCCCTGCTCGCCTCCACCGGGGAGGTCATGGACACGGCCATGGTCGACACCCCGACGAGCGCCGACGACACCCGGGCCGCCGACCGGGACTTCATGCGCCGGCTCATCCGGAACATGTCCGGACTGGGCATCGCCTACCCCGACAGCCCGCTCACGGTGCCCGGCGACGGGCCGGACGAGGGCCCGGACGAGGGGCCGCGGCCCGGCCAGCGGCTCACCCAGGTCTCCGCCGCCGACGCGCAGTCACCCGGCTGGACGGCCCTGCGCGAGGCGCTCCGGACCCCGGCCTGGCACCTGCTCGTCTTCCCGCGGAGCGGACCCGCCACCGACCGGGACCGCACCGCCGCGGGGGCCCGGCCGCTGCCGACCTGGCTGGACGTGGTGACCGTCGGCCGTAGCCGGCCGCACCCGGACGAGGGCGCCCGCGGCGTGTGGGACCCCGACGGCCGGGTCCGGGACACCCTGGCCGCCGCGGAGGGCGACTGGATCCTCGTGCGCCCCGACGGCTACCTCAGCGCACGCGGCACCGGGGACGCCGGCCTCCTGGCCGCCCTCGACCGGCTGGCCGCCGCGGGCCCGTCGACGCACAGCGGAGCGGTGAAGTGAACGGGACGCCGCTCCCGTCCAACTGGGGGCGCTGGGGCGACGACGACCAACTGGGCACGCTGCACCTGATCGACGCGGCGGCGAAGCGACGGGCCGCGGCCGAGGTGCGCGAGGGGCACCACGTCAGCCTGGCCCGCCGCACCGCACCGGTGCCGCTCACCACCGGGCTCGGCCCCGTCGGCAGCCCGGCCCTCATGCCGGCCGGAGTCCTCCAGACCGTGAACTTCAACGGCGCGCAGCCCCTGGCGATGACCGACAGCCTGCTCGTCAACACGCACAACGCGGGTGTGACGCACCTGGACGCCGTCGCGCACATGCCCGTCGACGGACACGTCTACCCCGGCGTGCCGGTGCACGCCGCGGTGACACCGACCGGCGTGGCGCACGGCTCGGCCGACCCGTTCGGCGAGGGGATCGTGACCCGCGGCGTGCTCCTGGACCTGGCCCCCGGGGGCAGCCGTCTGGCCGCCGACCGGCGCGTCACCGGCGCCGACCTCGACGCCGCCCTCGGACGGGCCGGCACGACGCTGTCCGCCGGGGACGCCGTCGCGGTGCGCGGCGGCTGGGACATCAACCGGCCCCTCGACCAACCGGTGCCCGGACTGGACCTCGACGCCGTGCGGTGGCTGGACGAGCACGGCGCGAGCGTCTACGTCGGCGACATCAGCGACGCCCGCCCGGCCCGGTTCCCCATGCCCGTGCACCAGGTCGCCCTTGCACGGCTCGGCCTCCCCCTGGTCGACGTCGCCGACCTCGAACACCTCGCCCGGCACTGCGAGGCGTCGAACCGCTGGAGTTTCATGCTGGTCCTGGCACCACCGCGCATCACCGGCACCACCGGGCTCGCCGTCAACCCGATCGCCGTCTTCTGATCCGCACGATCGGTGCGCAGGTGTGGACCCCACCTGGCCGGGGCACGTCGCCCCGGCCAGGTTCGCCATGGCCGCGGACTTCGCGCCGCCAGCGGCCCTCTCCACCTGTCCGGCGACGCCAGGTTCGGGGCGACGTTCCCCGGCTCCCCGTGCATCCGACGATCGGACGCGGCGCCCCTCGTCATCGCCCTCCTGGCCGCTGTCGTTCGGCGGACGGCGCTGCCCGGCGAGCGCCTCAATACGGTACGATCTAGTTCCGGAACTAAGTCGTACCGATTTGAAGGAGGTGTTCGGTGAACTCTTCTTCGGAACCCGGCAACGGGGCAGCGGAGGAACACGGGGCAGTTGAGGAACAGGGAGCGGATCGCCGTACGGCCGGTCGCCGCCGGGATCCGGCCCGGGACGACGAGCTGTGCCGGGCAGCACTGGAACTCCTGGCCGAGATCGGCTACGAACGGCTGTCGATCGACTTGGTGGCAGCCCGCGCGCACGCCGGCAAGGGCGCGGTGTACCGCCGGTGGGCGGGCAAGGCCGAACTCGTGGTCGAGGCCGTCAGCCGGCTCAAGGGCCCGCTGGTCGAACCCGACACCGGCTCTCTGCGCGGCGACCTGGAGGAGATCGCCCGGGCCTTCGGCACCGGCAGCAGCGCGTTCCAGACCAAGGTGATGGTCGGACTCGCCTCCGCGGTGGTGCAGGACGCCGGGCTGCGCGAGGTCTTCAACGAGCACTTCGGCAAGTCGCGCCGGCAGGTGTTCGAAACGGTCCTGCGGCGGGCCGTCGAGCGCGGAGAGGTCTCCCCGCAGCGCGACACGGCCCTGCTCTCCGGTCTGCTCCCCGCCCTGGTCCTCCAACGCGTGGTCTTCACCGGCACGCCCCCGGACGCGGCCTTCGCCCACCGGGTGGTCCACGAAGTGCTCCTGCCGCTGGCCACCGCCCCGCTCCCGGACACCGGCCCACTCGCACCGTGACCCGCGCGGCGCTCCTCCCGGAACAGGCCGACGCACATCGGGCGCGTTATCCGCGCCCCTCCCCCCGAGCAGTTGAGGTGACCGTCCCCATGACGACTCCGAGCCCCCAGCTCGACCCCCGGCGCTGGAAAGCCCTGATCTTCATCTGCCTGGCGCAGCTGATGGTCGTGCTCGACGGCACCATCGTAAACATCGCGCTGCCGTCCGCACAGCGCGACCTGCACTTCTCCGACGGCAGCCGCCAGTGGGTGGTGACCGCCTACGCGCTCGCGTTCGGCGGCCTGCTGCTGCTCGGCGGGCGGATCGCCGACAAGTGGGGCCGCCGCCGGGCCTTCCTGACCGGCCTGACCGGGTTCGCCCTGGCGTCCGCGCTGGGCGGCGTCGCCCTCAACACCGGCATGCTGCTGGGCGCCCGCGCCCTGCAGGGCGCGTTCGGCGCGCTGCTGGCGCCCGCCGCCATGTCGCTGCTCACGGTGACGTTCACCGAGGGCCGGGAGCGCGCGAAGGCGTTCGGCATCTACGGCGCCATCTCGGGCGGCGGCGCGGCGGTGGGCCTGCTGCTGGGCGGCGTGCTCACCGAGTACGCGAACTGGCGCTGGACGCTGCTGGTCAACATCTTCTTCGCCGCCGTGGCGATCACCGGCACCCTGCTGGAGGTCCGCGAGCCCGCCGGCGCCCGCAACCGCAACCGCCTGGACCTGCCCGGCGCCCTGCTGGCCTCCAGCGGACTGGCCGCGCTGGTCTACGCGTTCAGCCGCGCCGAGAGCAACGGCTGGGGCTCCGCCGGCACCGTCTCCCTGTTCGTCGCCGCAGCAGTCCTGCTGACCCTGTTCGTTCTGGTCGAGGCCCGGGTCAAGGCACCGCTGCTGCCCCTGCGGGTGGTCCTGGACCGCAACCGCGGCGGCGCCTACCTCTCCCTGGGCATGGCGGTCGTGGGCATGTTCGGGCTGTTCCTGTTCCTGACCTACTACCTCCAGACCGTCCTGGACTACAGCCCGGTGCTCTCCGGGGTGGCGTTCCTGCCGATGGTGGCCGGCATGATGACCGGCTCGACCCAGATCGGCGCCCGCCTGATGACCAGGGTCGCCCCGCGCTTCCTGATGGGCCCCGGCTTCCTGCTCGCCTCGGGTGCACTGGTGATCCTCGCCCAGATCAAGGTCGACAGCTCCTACGCGGCCGTCCTGCTGCCGGGGCTGTTCCTGATGGGCCTGGGCATGGGCACCGCCTTCATGCCCGCGATGAGCCTGGCCACCCGCGGCGTCAAGCCCCAGGACGCGGGCATCGCCTCCGCCATGGTCAACACCTCCCAGCAGATCGGCGGCGCGATCGGCACCGCTCTGCTGTCCACCCTCGCCACCAGTGCCACCACCCACTACGCCACCGACCACGCCCCCACCTCACCCCCGACACCCGACGCCGCCCACCTGCTCCAACTCCAGGCCATGGTCCACGGCTTCTCCACCGCCATCTGGTGGGCCGCCGGCATCCTCGCCCTCGCCTCCGCCACCGCCTTCGTCCTCATCGGCAGCGGCCGCCCCGACCGGGCCCCCCACCACGACAACGCGGACCAGAACGGCCCGGTCCTGACCGTCGTCCACTGACCCGGCTCCCCCGGGCCCGGCTCCCACGGACCCGGACCGCCCAGACCCGGAACTCCACCGCC
>NZ_JBHUWH010000186.1:0-13933 GCF_042670125.1 Kitasatospora sp. NPDC057198
CAACTCACCACGGAGCCGCTCCACATCCCCCAGCTTCACACCTGAAGAATGCCCACCAACAGGCAAGATCACCCAACGTAACGAAGCACTACTAGGAGTCGTCTTCAGAGGTCAGATCCAGAGCAGGATCGAGACGATGGTGGCGGTGGCCCGGCAGGGCTCGCGGGTCTTGTCGTAGCGGGCGGTGAGGCGGTGACGAGCTCTCCCGGGCCGGACGGAATCAGCGGTGATGAGGTGGCAGGCACGGTCTTCCGTTGCGATAGGCAGGGACTCGAAATCTCATGACCACTCGGGAGCCGGTCTTCGGAGCGCCTCCGCCCTGCTGAGCGGACACCCGTAATTTCGTGGTGGCTTGTCGGACCCACTGGCTAGAGTCGCGCCGTGACTCCGGAGATCAGCTACGTTGTCGGCGACGCCATCGCACCACAGGGCGAAGGCCCGAAGATCATTGCGCACGTCTGCAACGACGCGGGTGGCTGGGGCAAGGGCTTCGTGCTGCCGCTCGCCCGACGCTGGCCGCAGACCAGGACCGCGTACAAGACCTGGTATCGCGATCGGGACACCAGCGGTTTCGCGCTCGGCGCGGTGCAGTTCGTGCCCGTCGAGAACGGCCTCCTCGTCGCCAACATGATCGGCCAGCACGGCTACCGCCCCAGCAGCACCCCACCCGTCAGGTACGAAGCCATCGGCCGCGCCCTCGCCGCCGTCGCCGACCGTGCGCTGCAACTCCATGCCTCGGTGCACATGCCTCGGATCGGTTGCGGACTCGCGGGCGGCCGGTGGGAACTGGTCGAGCCGCTCATCGTGGAGCAACTGACCCTGCGTGGAGTGCCCGTCACGGTCTACGACTCGGCCTGACGGCGGCCGGCAGTTCCCGAGGCTCCCTGACACCGCGCAGTGGCCCAGCCCCCGTGACGGTCCGGGCCCTGCGGCGACCGATTCGTACGGTCGGCGGGCGTTGCCGCAGGATCACGTGATCAAGCCGGACGGATCCTCGGAACGACACCGCCCTGGGGCGATGCCGGCCTCGTTGTTATGCCCGCTCGCGGCCAGGACCACCACACCGATGACCAGACCCAGCACATCGACGGCCAGTCCCCGCTTCCTGCCGGGCGTCTTCTTCTTCGCGTCCGGTCCCGTCATCTCCTTCGGCGCCCCGGCCGCCGCACGGACGGACCAGGGGTCGTCTTCAAAGGTGGTCAAGTGTTGGGGGATCATGTCGTTCGTGGTTCGTCGTCATGAGCCTTCGGATGCCGAGTGGGCTGTGCTGTCGCGGTTTCTGCCGGGTTCGGGGACTACAGGGCGTCCCCGATCGGATGATCGGGTGGTGCTGAACGGGATCGTGTGGAAGCTGCGGACCGGTTCGGCCCGCGCATCGGACCGGGACGTCCGCGCACCCGACCCGCTCACGTGATCGCCGACAAGGGCCACAGCTCCCGCAGGATCCGCGCCTACCTGCGCGGACGCGGCATCCGCCGCACCACTCCCGAACGCGCCGACCAGGTCCTGGGCCGGCTGAACCGGGGCCGGCGCGGCGGACGCCCGCCCGTGTTCGACCGGGCGGCCTACCGTCTGCGCAACGTCGTCGAGCGCTGCTTCAACCGGCTCAAGCAGTGGCGCGGCCCGGCCACCCGCTACGACAGGACCCGCGAGTCCTACCGGGCCACCGTCACCATCGCCGCGATCCTGCGCTGGATCTGACCTTTGAAGACCACTCCCGGGTCCGGCCGGTTCGGGCTAGCGGCCGCCGGCTCCGGGCGGGGTGCGCAGTTCGCTGTCGGTGATGCCGCCGGGGCACTCGCGGGTCCGGCCCCAGCCGGCCAGGTCGGCTCCGGCGCGGTAGGCGGACTCCAGGAACTCCAGGACGGTGTGCCAGGGGTCGGCGGCCGCGCGGGCCTCGTCGTACGTCAGCAGGGCGAGGTGGCTGCCGCGGTTGGGGGTCCAGCGGGCGGCGTCGGGGCGCAGCGGGCGGGCGTCGAGGCCGGCCGGTTCGGGGGCGGTGTAGGAGTAGAAGGCGGGGGCGGGGACGTTGTCGTCGCCGAACCAGAAGCCGGCGCTGATGACTTCGCGGGAGTACGCCTCGCGGGTGACGCTGTCGGCGGCGGGCTGGTCGACCTCGCGGTCGGAGAAGCGGGTGACGGCGAGGTCGAAGGTGTGCCAGAAGTGGTGCACGGGGCTGGTCTTGCCGGAGTACCCGGCGGCGTACTCCTCGAGCAGCAGGGCGACCTGGCTCAGGACGTGCCAGTAGGTGGTGACGGCGGCCGGGTCGTAGCTGCGGTGCTCGTGGTCGTCGGCGAACGGGCGGTGCGCGTCGGGCAGGTCGTAGGGGTAGGGGTGCTCGGGGACGACGTCGATGTCGAGGTGGACGAGGGCGCGCAGGGTGTCGCGGTAGAAGTCGCCGACGGAGCGCCCGGCGAGCGGGAAGGAGTCCTCGGCGCCGTCGAGGGTGCGGACGTACAGGCGGTGGTCGGTGAAGTCGAAGTCGATGGTGAAGGCGTCGCCGCCGCGGGTCGGGCCGGTGGGGCGGGTGGTGATGCCGCGCCCGGTGAGGTGGAAGGGGACGTTCCACCAGTGGTTGCGGCGGGCGCTGCCGGCCAGCCGGATCTTGCCGACGACCTGGGCGAAGCGGTGCAGCGTCTCCTTGGTGTCCCGCCAGGACTCCAGGGGCAGGGGCGGGAACAGCTCCATGGTGGGCTCCGGCGTGGGGAGGGGTCGGGGGTCGCCGCCCATCCTCGCCGCCGCCGTCCGCCGCTCCGGGTGCGACGCGCCAGGGTGGGGCGCGGCTGCTCCGCCCGGGTGCCGCGGCGGGGCCGGTCAGCGCGCCCGCGGGGTCGGTCAGCGCGCCGGCAGGGGCAGCGCAGCGGCGGGGACAGCGCGGCGGCGGCGAGGGCGACCGCTTCGGCGGCGGTGGCGTTGCGTTCGTCCTCGGTGCGGTGCGGGGCGGTGGCCATGTCGCGGAGTGCAGTGCGGGCCCGGAGCGGGGTTCGGTTCCCGGCGGCCGGGGCGGGGTTCAGTTCCCGGCGGCCGTCTGTCGACGCACCGTCTCGCGCAGTCGGCGGCGGCGTTCGGCGGCCCGGCGGCGTTCGTCCTCGTCGGCCGCGGTGATGTCGAGGAAGACCTGGTCGATGTCGGGGCAGGTCGTCCTGATCCGCTGCTTGAGCCCGACGCAGAGCTCCTCGACCCCGCTGCTGTCCAGGCCGTCGACCAGGTCGATCCGGGCGGCCAACAGGGCGGAGCCGGGGCCGAGTTGCATGGTCAGCAGCCGGGTCACGGTGTCGACCTCGGGCCGTTCGGTGAGCACGTCCAGCGCCTTCTGCTGGACGGCCGGGTCGACGGCCCGGCCGACCAGCCGGTCCTTGGCGTCACGGCCGAGCCGGTAGGCGACGTACATCAGCAGCGCCGCGATGGCCAGGGCCGCGCCCGCCTCCCACTGCGGCCGGCCGGTCCACTGGTGCAGGCCGGCGCCGGCCAGGGCGAGCAGGACGCCGAGCACCGCGGCCGCGTCCTCCGCGAACACCGTCCGCACCGTGGGGTCGTCGCCGCGGCGCAGCTGTGCCGCCAGTCCGCGGCCGGCCCGCCGGGCCTGGCGGCGCACCTGGAGCGCGGCCCGGGCCAGCGAGGCGCCCTCGGCAAGCAGCGACACCAGCAGCACCAGGTAGACGACCAGGTAGCCGCCGGTCTCCTCGGCCTCCGGGTGCAGCAGGGTGTGCAGGCCCTGGTAGGCGGAGAAGCAGCCGCCGGTGACGAAGATGCCGACGGCGGCGAGCATCGACCAGAAGAACCGCTCCTTGCCGTAGCCGAAGGGGTGGCGGGCGTCGGGCCGGCGGCGGCTGCGGCTCAGCGAGGCGAGCAGGAACACCTCGTTGAGGCTGTCGGCGACCGAGTGCGCCGCTTCCGACAGCAGGGCGGGTGAGGCGGCGACCAGGCCGCCCGCGATCTTCGCCAGCGCGATCAGCAGGTTGGCCAGCAGGGCGACCAGCACCGTCCGCGTGGTCTCGCCGTCGTCCCCCGGGCCGTCCGTCCGTGCCGTCCGCGCGCCGCGCGTTTCGTCCTTCGTCATGCCCCGCCGTGTGCCCCGGGCCCGGTGGCGCAACCGTCCCGGCCGGGCGGGCGGACTTTTCCTTGCCCGCAGGGGAGTTGAACACTCCGGCGCGGGCACCCGGCGGACATGACGTACACGGACGCACGACGAACGGGTGCCGGACGAACGGGTGCCGGACGAACGGGCGGGTCGCGGTCGGCGTGGCCGCGGGCGGTGGCGGTGGCGGTGCTGAGCGGGGCGGCCTGGAGCGCCGTCACGTACCTGGTGAACAGCAGGTCGTGGCCGGTCGCGATCGTCTCGGGCGTGTTCTGCACCCTGTTGTTCCTGCCGCTCTTCCACTGGGCGTACCGCCGCCGGGCCAGGAGGCTGGGCCTGCGGGACGCCTCCGACCTGGTGGAGCTGAACCGCGCCGTCAAGGAGGAGCGGATCCCCGAGGACCCGGCGCAGCTGGCGGCGCTGCGCACGCTGATCCGGGCCGACCGGAAGCAGCGGCGGCGGGCCTGGTGGATGTGGGTGGTGATCTGCGGGTCCGAACTGTGGCTGGCGGCCTCCTCCTGGGCGCGGCACGGCCCGCTGGTGGGGGCGCTCGTCCTGCTGTTCCTGCTGTGCTGGATCCCGACGCTGTTCGTCCTCGACCGTCGGCAGCGGGACCGGCTGCGCAGGCTGGAGTCCCGGCTCGACGGATGAACGGGCGGGCACCGGGCCGGGCGGGCACCGGGCCGGGTGGTCCGGTGCCCGGGTGGTCCGGTGCCCGGGGCGGGCTCAGTCGCGTCCGGTGCCGGTGCCGTTCGGCAGGACGTAGCGCTGCGGCGCCATCAGGGTGTCGCGCCAGGAGAGCGCGTCCACCACGGCGGTGTGCGCCTCGGCCGGGGCGAGTGTGCAGCCCTGGCCCACTACGGCCGTCAACTCCTCGTTCTGCCAGGTTACTTCGACGTCCTTGACGTCCAGGACGGTGCGCAGCCGGTCGGCGAGGGCGTCCAGGTCGACCCAGTTGCCGCCGACCTGCTGCCAGCGGCCCTTCTCGCGGCGGCCGACGGGCAGGTGGCTGAGGGCGGCGAGTTCGCCGTCGGGGCCGAGGGTGACGTTGCGCCGTCCGGCGAGGTCGATCAGGCGGAGCAGGGCGCGGGCGAAGTGCTCGGTCTCCTCGCGGTCGAGGACGTCGGGGTGGGCGTGCAGGCTGATCTCCAGGCAGCCGCTGGTCCGCCAGATGTTGATCATCAGCCGGGTGGGGAGCGGTTCGGTGGGGTACCAGCTGAGGTCGGGGTCGGCGGCGGGGTCGGGGCGCAGCGCGGCGATCTCCTCGGGGACGGTGCCGCTGACGTCGTTGAGCACGACGTCCCGCACGAAGCGGGCGCCGCGGCCGAGCGAGGAGTCGTCGAGGATCTGCCAGAGCCGCTCGGTCTCGAAGGTGGCGTGCCAGTAGCCGGAGAGCGCCTGGGCCTGGGTGCGGCCGATCAGGGTGTCGAGGTCGGGGCAGTCGGTGTCCAGGACGAGCAGGGCGTCCTGGGCGAGGGTGCCGATGTGTTCGGCGAGGACGGCGCGGTGGCGGTTGGCGGACAGCGCGGCCATCACCACGGTGGTGCGGGCCGCGCGGTGGGCCGCGAGGGCGGCGTAACAGGCGGTCAGGACGGCGGACTTGGAGCTTCCGGTGCGCCGGACGGCCCGTTCCAGGGCGGCGGCGCCGGCCGGGGTGCGGATGCCGAGGGTGTGCAGCAGGTTCTCGCCGGAGCGGACCCGGTCGTCGGCGAAGACGGCGGAGGGTTCCTCCGCCAGGATGCGCTCCCAGTGGCGCAGGGCGGCGCGGCCGCGGCGCTGCCCGCTCGCGGAGCGCTCCTGGCCGGCGACCTCGATCGGGGTGGGCCCGGCGGCCGACGGCAGGGCGGCGCCGGCGGTCAGGGCCATCCACTCCTTGAACAGCAGGCCGGTTGCCACGCCGTCGAGTTGGGCGTGGCTGACGACCACGGCGAGCAGCGCGGGGCGGCCGTCGCGGGTGAGCAGGCCGAGCCGGAGCGGGAACTCGGCGGTGAGGTCGAACGGGTGGCAGCGCTCGTCCCAGCCGAACGCCTCGGCGCGGGCGGTGGCGTCCTCGTCCGGGTCGAGTGCGATCACCTGGACGGTGAACTCGCCTTCCTGGAGCTGGCGTTGGGTCGTTGGGAGTCGGCCGTCGGCGGCCCCGGGGAAGACCGTGCGCAGGGCGGCGTGCCGTTCGGCGAGGGTGCGCAGGGCGGCGAGGCAGCGGTCCTGGTCGGCGCCGTCGGGGATGATCCAGGTCGCCTGCTTGTTCAGCGAGGAGGGTTCGTTCCGCTCCCGGGAGGGCTGTTCGTTGCGCAGGCAGCGGAGCACGTTGTCCTGGCCGAGGGTGACCGGCCCTTCGGCCCCGGGCGCCTCGGCCCGGTAGCGCAGCACGGTGGGTCGCGCGTCCGACATGGCGTCAGTCCCCCTTCAGGGCGGTGCCGACGGGCTCGGGCCAGTCGGCGGGGCGGGCGCCGTGGGTGTGCAGCAGGGCGAGGGCGATCCGGTCGAGGCCGAAGGCGGTGCAGGCGGTGTGGCCGGTCGTGCCGTCGGCGGTGAAGTCGAAGACCTCGCCGAAGTGGTCCTTGTGGATGTTGGCGGAGGCGATCGCCTGGACCAGCCCGTCGGCCACCGGGACGCGCAGCTCGAACTTCAACTCCTGGGCGCGCTGGGCGGATTGGTAGAGCTTGCGGCCGCCGCCGAAGAACGGGTCGTCGGCGAGTTCGACCGCGGGCTTGAGGCCGAGGCCGTCCAGCCAGTCGGCGACCTTCCGCAGCCAGTGCTCGCGCCACTGCTGGCAGTGCCCGGCGGTGCCCGCGGTGACGAGTTCGGCCATCCGGAAGCTGCGCAGCCGCCCGGGTTCGGCGGTGGCCTCCTGCCGGAAGCACTGCGCCTCGACGCTGTAGCGGACGGGCTCGGCGAGCTCCCGGCCGGCCAGGCCGGCGTACACCGGGTAGCAGGCGGCGGGCAGCAGCACCAGGTCGGAGATCTCCTGCCGGGCGTGCCAGGGGCCGGACTCGGCGATCAGCGGGGAGAGCCGGCGCCAGTCGGCGGCGCTGCCGGTGTAGCTGTGCACGGTGCCGAGCAACTGCGGGAAGGAGGCGGCGAATCCGGCGCGTTCGATGGTGGCGCGGGAGATCACCGGCGGGACGACCAGCCGTTCGAAGGGCTCGTCGGCGGCCAGCCGGGCGATCGAGTCGCGCAGCGCGCCGAGCAGCTTCTCGTAGGCGGCGGGCTGGAGTTGGACGCCGGGCGCGGCGGTGGGCAGCGGGGTGGCGTCGTCGGGGTGGCGGGTGCTCATGGGCGCTGTTGCCTCAGTCAGGGTCGGGGCCGGCGGACGGCGGTGCGGCGGGTCGCGTGGGGTCCGGGTAGCGGCGCAGGCGCGGCCGGAGCGGACGGGTGCCGGTGCGGGCGACGGCGGCCCGGTAGCCGGGGGGTGCGGGCAGGTCGTGGACGGTGCACGGGCCGAGCGGGCCGTGCATCCGGTGCGGGTCGGGCAGGTCGGACGGGTCGGACGGGCCGGGCAGGTCGGGCAGGTCGGGCAGGTCGTACGGGCCGGACGGGTCGTACGGGCCGCCGGGCGGTCCGGCGTGGGTGCGCAGCCCGTCGGCGAGGCGTCCGCCGTGGGCCTTGGTGTACGCCTCCTTGCGGGTCCAGCGGAGGGTGAACTCCGCTGCCCCGCAGGCGGATTCGTCCTGCGGGTAGTAGCGGGCGGCGAGCCGGGCGGCGGCCCGGTCGGCGGGAACGGGCTCCAGGTCGACGCCGATGCTGTCGTCCCCCTCCTCCCGGTGGTGCACGGCGAACAGCGCCCAGGGCCCGGCGGTGCTCAGGTTGACGCTCAACTCGCCTCGCAGGCCGTCGGGTTCGGGGCGTCCGTGCGGGCCGCGGCGCCAGCGGATCCGTTCCGGCGGCAGGCCGGCGGCCTCGGCGGTGAGCAGCCGGGCGACGGCGTGCGCGGTGACGAAGCGGTGGCGCTGCGGGCCCTCGGGGTGGCGGGCGGCGCGGGCGCGTTCCTCCCGGTCGAGCAGGGCGGGGGCCCAGGGCGGCCGGAGGTCGGTGCGGATCAGCCAGACGTCGGTCACCGGGCGGGCTCCGCGGCCGCCCAGTGGGCGAGGTCGATCCGGCCGGTCTCCGGTTCGCGGTCGGCGAGCGCGAGCGGCCGCTCCGCGTACCGGGGGTCGGCGAGGACGTCGGCGAGCGCGGCCCAGCCGCCGGTGTACGGGGTGCCGGGGCGGGCCGTGCGGGTCGGCCGGCCGTCGGAGGTCCGGCCGTCGGGGGTCCGGGCGCCGGCCGCGCCCGGTCCGAGCAGCAGCAGCGCGTCCTCGGGCAGCTGGGCGCACAACTCCTCGAGCGCGCCGTCGAGTTGCTCCTCGGTCGTACCGGTTCTGCTGTCGGTGCCGAGCAGCGGCCGGCCGCCGCCGTCGGCCTCCCAGAGCAGGGCGGCGGCGGAGTGCCGGTCGGGGAGCCGGGCGGGGCGGTGCGGGCGGTGGTGCAGGTCGGCCTGTTCGACGGCGATCAGCAGGGCACGCCGGGCGCCCGCGGTGCGGGCGTAGGCGTCGGCGATCAGCAGGGCGCTGAACGCGGCGCCGGCGCCCTCGTCGCAGATCGCGAAGGACAGCGGTGCACCCGGACAGGAGTCGGCGAGGCGCAGCGCGACGGCCTGCCCGGGGCGGACGTCGGGCAGCGCGTACACCAGGACCAGCAGGTCGACCGGGCGGGCCGGGTCGGTCAGGGCACGGACGGCGTGTTCGGCCAGCGCGTCGTAGGAGTGCCCGCGGGCTCCGGCCAGCGCGTCCTCGTCGAGCTCGACCCCGTACGGGCGGGCCAGGTCGGCGGTGAAGGTGCGCAGGTCGGGGTCGGCGGCGAGCGGGGAGTGGCCGGGCAGGTCGAGGGCGTGGGCGGCGGTCAGGCGCAGCGGGGAGGCGGTGCGCGGCAGGGTGGTGGCGGGGAGCGGTCCGCGGACGCGCACGGTCGTCAGTCCTCGGCGATCACGTGTCCGGCGACGAAGCCCGCGAGGGTGCCGACCGAGCGGAGGTCCTCCGGGTCGATGCCCTCGACGTCGATCTGCACGTCGAGGTGGTCCTCCAGTTCGAGGATGAGTTCCAGGGTGGCGGCGGAGGTCAGGCCGACCTCGTCGAACAGGCAGGCGTTCTCGCCGACTTCGGGCAGTTCGCGCTTGAGCACCCGGGGCAGCAGCAGCAGGATCCCGTCGAGGGCGCGGCCGCGCAGCTCGGGGTCGACCGCGGCGGCGTCGGCATCGTTCTCGGGCAGGGTGGACAGGACGGAGTCGGTCATGGCGATCCCCTGGTCTGGCCGGCGCCCCGGCGGCGGCCGGGGTGCGGGCGGGTGGATTGGAAGGCGGCGTGGCACGGCACGACACGGCGCAGCACGGCACGGCGCAGCACGGCACGGCACGGCACGACGGAGCGGAGCGCGGCGCAGGGCCGTGCCGGGTGCCGGTGGGCGTCAGTGCTGGAGCACCATGGCGGCGAAGGTCGCGCCGATCCCGGACGCGGCGACCAGGTAGCGGTCACCGCGGCGGAGCAGGCCGCGGGTGGTGGCGGTGTGGTGGTTGAGCAGGATGTCGGCGGCGAAGCTGTGCCCCACCGCCGGGACGTTGTCCAGCACCACGCGTTCGAGCGGGAACCCGGTCGCGCGGCAGATCCGTTGCCAGGAGACCCGGTTGACGTTGTGCGGGAGCAGCAGCCGGACGGAGTCCCAGCTCTCGCCGGCCTCCTCCAGTGCGGCTTCCATCACGGCCACCATCAGCTCCGGGTAGCTGCGCTGGTAGCGCTGCATGAGTTCCGGATCCTCGGCGAGCCGCCCGTCGAACTCGCCGCGCTGGTCGACCGCGTAGGACAGCACGCGGTCGCGTTCGCCTCCGGCCCGCACCAGGCAGGCCGCCGCCCCTTCGCCGAAGAGGGCGGTCTCCGGGACGATGCGGGCGTCCCGGGTGAAGGTCTTCTCGCCCGCCAGGATCAGCGCCGTCGCCCCGGGGTCGGGATCTGCCGCCAGCAGCCGACCGGCCACGTCCAGGGCCAGCAGGGAGCCGGCGCAGGCGTGGTGGGTGATGGTGAAGGCACGGGCGTGCGTCAGCCCCAGACGGCCGAGCGCGTCGTGCAGCGGGTTGTGCGGGTAGGGCGCCGCGATCGGCAGGCTGCGCGCGTGCAGCACGTACTTCACGCGGTGTTCGTTTCCGCGCAGCGGGGCCAGGGCCTTCGCTGCGGCGGTGAGCAGATCGGCCAGGTCGCCGTCGGGGTCCACCCCGACCTGGTCCAGGCCGTGGAAGCGGCGGAACAGTTTGACCTGACGGTCCGTCAGTCCCAGGCGCTCACCGACCAGTTCGATCGGTTCGGCGAGGGGTGGCAGGTGGACGGCGACTGCCTCCAGAGCGGTCACGCGGGCTAGTATTCCGTCGCCTCACCGGCCCGCACAAGGGATCGCCGACGCTTCCTTCGCGATTTCCCCCTGTGGTCTGTACCACTCCTCCCTCGTCTGTCCACGACCCGTACGGGCCCGCGGCCGGTGCCGCCCCGATCCGTCGTACACCCACCCTCCCGAGGAGGACACCCGTGCCCGAAACCGTGCCCGGAGCCGTGCCCGCAACCGTCCCCGCCGCCCCCGCCGCCCCCGCCGCTCCCCCGCTGCGCCTGCTGGTCGTGGTGCCGCCGCTGGCCGGGCACCTGCTGCCGGCCCGGGCGCTGGCCGCGGCCTGGTCCGCGCGCGGGCACGAGGTGGCCTGGGTGGGGCCGGAGGCGGCGCTGCGGCCGCTGCTCGGGCCGGACGCGCTGGTGCACCCGACCGGCGCCCGGCTGTTCCGCGAGCAGGCGGCGGGCGGGGCGGCGGCGGTGCGTTCGCTGTGGGAGGGCTTCGTGGTGCCGCACACCCGGTTCACCCTGGGGGCGGTGCGGCGGGCGGTCGAGCGGTGGCGGCCGGACGTGGTGCTGGCCGACCAGCACAGCCCGGCGGGTGCGCTGGCCGCGCACGGCGCGGGGGTGCCGTGGGCGGGTTTCGCGCCGTCCTCGCTGGAGACCGGCGATCCGCTGGGCGGCGACGGCGAGTTGGCGGCCTGGCGGGACGGGGTGCTGCGCGGCCTGTGGGAGCGGGCCGGGCTGCCGGCCGCCGAGTACGCCGACCCGCGGTTCTCCCCCGGCCTGGTGCTGGCCCCGAGCTGCGCCGAACTGCTCGGCCTGGACCGGGGGGCCGTCCCCGCCGAGTACGCGCTGGTCGGGCCGCTGCTCGACCGGCGGCCCGGGGAACCGTTCCCCTGGGCGGAGTTGGCCCCGGGCCGGCGCCGGGTGCTGGTCACCATGGGCACGCTGTCCGCCGGGGTGGCGGGCGGCTTCCTCGAGCGGGCGGCCGCCGCGCTGGCCGGACTCCCGGACGTGCAGGCGGTGGTGGCGGCCCCCGGGGAGGTCCGGCTGCCGCCGGGGGCGATCGGCCGCGAGCGCGTTCCGGTGCTGGAACTGCTTGAGCGCGGGGCGGTGGACGCCGTACTGTGCCACGGCGGGATGAACACCGTCGGTGAATCCCTCGTCCACGGGCGGCCGTTGGTGGTCGCCCCGATCCGCCACGACCAGCCGGTGACCGCCGGGCGGCTGGCCGCGCTGGGCGCGGCCGTCCGGGTCGACTTCGCCACCGCCGGGCCCGAGCAACTGCGTTCGGCGCTGCGCGCCGTCCTCGACGACCCCGGGTACCGCTCGGCCGCCGAACTGCTGGGGCGCCAACTCCGGGACGGCGGCGGCGCGGTGGCGGCGGTCGAGCGGCTGGAGCGGTTCGCGCGCACACCGCGCTGAACCCGCCCCGCCAGCTGGTCCAGACCATTGCCGGGAGGCCGGGCCGGGCCCTAGGGTCCGTCCTCGAACCCCCGCCTCCGATCCCCTGCCTCCGATCCCCCGTTTTCGAACCCCCGCCTTCGAACCTCGCCTTCGAACGCCCGCCCCGCCGCTCCGCCGAGCGGCCGTCCGGTACCACCGGCACCCGTCCGGCATCCGTCCGGCATCCATCCGCACCCATCCGCACCCACCCACCGACCACAGGAGTCCGGGTTGATCGTGACCAAGGGGCTGCGCAAGTCCTTCCAGCCCCGCCGCGGCGCCGCCGCCGTCGACGCGGTGCGCGGCATCGACCTGAACGTCGCGGAGGGCGAGATCTACGGCCTCCTCGGCCCGAACGGCGCAGGCAAGACCACCACGCTGCGCATGCTCGCCACCTTGCTCGCCCCCGACGGCGGCGCCGCCACCGTGGCCGGCGCCGACCTGCGCGCCGAGCCCGGCGAGGTCCGCCGCCGGATCGGCTACGTCGC
Organism: Kitasatospora sp. NPDC057198; assembly: GCF_042670125.1. Taxonomy (NCBI): domain Bacteria; kingdom Bacillati; phylum Actinomycetota; class Actinomycetes; order Kitasatosporales; family Streptomycetaceae; genus Kitasatospora; species Kitasatospora sp. NPDC057198. The sequence continues at coordinate 12,360 of NZ_JBHUWH010000186.1, forward strand.
CCAGGGCGGCGGCACCACCGACCAGGCCACCGCCCGCGAGGAGCTGGTCCTGCAGGCCCGGATGTACGGCGTCCGCAAGGCCGAGGCCGTCCGGCGCGCCGAACAGGGCCTGGCCGCCTTCGACCTGACCGAGTTCGGCGACCGGGTCTGCAAGACGTACTCGGGCGGCCAGCGCCGCCGCCTCGACCTGGCGCTGGGCGTCGTGCACCGCCCCCGGGTGCTGTTCCTGGACGAGCCGACCGTCGGCCTCGACCCGCGCAGCCGCTCCCAGGTGTGGGCCGAGGTGCGCCGCCTGCGCGAACAGGGCATGACGGTGCTGCTGACCACCCACTACCTGGACGAGGCCGACGCCCTGTGCGACCGGATCGGCATCGTCGACAACGGCGGCATCATCACCGAGGGCACCCCCGAGGAGCTCAAGCAGAAGATCTCCGGCGACTCCGTCACCATCGGCCTGCCCGACGCGGAGGCCACCGCCGGGGCCGAGCGCGCCCTCGCCGAACTCCCGTGCGTCCAGCGCCTGGAGGCACTGCCCGGCGAGGACGGGCTGCGCCTGCACGTGGACTCCGCGGCCACCGCGATCCCGCAGCTGCTGCGCACCCTGGCCGCCTCCGGCATCGAACCGGAGCACGTCCAGCTGCAACGCCCCAGCCTGGACGACGTGTTCCTGGCCCTGACCGGCCGCGCGCTGGTCCACAGCGGCTGACCACCCCCTCCCCCTTCGGCACCGAAGCCCTTGACGCCCCCGAGGTCCCCGTGAAGCTCGCCCGCGACACCTGGCTGGTCTACCAGCGCCAACTGCTCCTGATGGCCCGCTCCCCCATATGGATCGCCGTCGGACTGCTCCAACCCCTGTGCTACCTGCTGCTGTTCGCCCCGCTGCTGACCTCCGCGCTGGCCGCGTCCGGCGCGCACAGCACCGCGGACGCCTACCGGATCTACGTGCCCGGCCTGCTGTCCGCGCTGGCCCTGATGGGCGGCCTGTTCACCGGCTTCACGCTGCTGGGCGAGCTGCACGCGGGCGTGATCGAGCGCTCCCGGGTGACGCCGGTCAGCCGGGTCGCCCTGCTGCTGGGCCGGGCGCTGCGGGAGACCACGGCGCTGCTGATCCAGTCGGCGCTGATCGCCGTGCTGGCGATCCCGTTCGGCCTGACGGTGGGCCTGGCCGACCTGCTGCTGGCGATGGCGCTGCTGGGGCTGATGGCGCTGATGGCGTCCTCGGTCTCCTACGGCCTGGCCCTGCTGGTGCCCACCGACGCCGCGCTCGGCCCGGTGGTCAACACCATCGCGCAGCCGCTGGCGCTGCTCTCCGGCACCCTGCTGCCGATCGCGCTGGCCCCGGTCTGGCTGCGCACCGCCGCGTCCTGGAACCCCTGCTACTGGGCGGTGGAGGGCATGCGCGCCCTGTTCGCCGGCCACCTGGACGCGCCCGAGGTGTGGCGCGGACTGCTGCTGACCGGCCTGCTGACGGCCGTCGCGGTGGCCTGGTCGGCCCGGCTGTTCGCCCAGCGGATCCGCTGACTCGGCGGCGCGCGGTCGGGCGCACGGCTGAGCGGGGCCCGGCACTCCTGCCG
>NZ_JBHUWH010000187.1:0-13834 GCF_042670125.1 Kitasatospora sp. NPDC057198
GGGACGCGGTGGCCGCCCCCGACGAGCGCGGCCTGCTCCCCCAGCTCACCCAGGCCGGCGCGCTCGCCCTGGAGGCCCAGCGCAGCCAGGCCGAGGAGCACGCCCTGGCGCTCACCCTGCAGCGCAGCTTCCTGCCCAGCCGGCTGCCCGCCGTCCCCGGCGTCGAGCTGGCCGTCCGGTACGAGCCGGCGTCCGCCCGCAGCGAGATCGGCGGCGACTTCTACGAGGCCATCGACACCCCCGCCGGGCTGCTGCTGGCCATCGGCGACGTGGCCGGGCACTCGCTGGAGGCCGCGATGGCGATGGGCGAACTGCGCCACGCGCTGCGCGCCTACGCCATCGAGGGCCACGACCCGCAGACCCTGCTGCACCGGCTGGACGCCCTGCTGACCCGGCTGCGCCCCGGCCTGACCGCGACGGTGTGCCTGGTGCTGATCGCCCCGGACCGGCGCAGCGTCAAGGTCGCCAACGCCGGCCACCTGCCGCCGCTGCTGCGGCTGCCGGACGGCTCCGCCCGCTACCTGAACGAGCACGGCATCCTGCTCGGCCTGAACGTGCCGCAGCCGCCGCCGGTCGACCACCCGGTGCCGCCCGGCAGCACCCTGCTGCTGGTCACCGACGGCCTGATCGAGGTGCCCGGCGAGCACCTGCAGACCGGCCTGGACGCGCTGCGGGACGCCTTCGCGGGCGCCCCGCCGGGGCTGGACCCGGCGGCCGACCTGCTGCTGTCCTCGTTCGGCCGGGCGCAGACCGACGACGTCGCGCTGCTGCTCGCCCGGCTCGACTGACCCCGCCCGGACCCCCGCCCGGACCCCACCCGAACTCCCGTCCGCCCGAACCCTCACCCACCCGAACCCTCGCCCGCAGGCCCACCCGCCCCGCACCGTACGGAGCCCCGTGCCCGACTACGCCCTGACCATCGAGGTCCGCACCCATCCCGTGGGGGCGACCGTCGTCGTGCTCGCGGGCGAACTCGACTACCACACCGCGCCGCGCCTGCACCGCGCCGTGGAGCGCACCGCGGAGGCGCTGCCGCTGGTGCTGGACCTCGCGCTGCTGAGCTTCTGCGACTCGCTGGGCGTGGCCGAGCTGCTCTTCGCCTTCCGCCGCACCCAGGGCGCCGGCACCGCGCTGGCCCTGGTCGGCCCCACCCCCGACGTCGGCCGGCTGCTCGCGATGACCGGCGTGGACCGGCTGCTGCCCTGCCACGACACCGTGGACGCGGCGGTCGGCGCGCTGCACGGGGGCGGCTGAGCCCGCTCATCCCTCGGGCCGCCTCACCCCTCGGGCCGCGGCGGGCCGTCCGGGGCGAGCTCGGGCTCCAGGCCCTCGGCGAGCGGCGGCGGGACGGGACGGCCGGTCTCCCGCCGCCAGCCCTCGAACGCCCAGCCAGTGGCGGCGACCAGGGCCAGGCCGAGCAGCCACCCGCCCAGCACGTCGCTGGCCCAGTGCACGCCGAGCGCGACCCGGGTGAACCCCACGCCCAGCACGCTCAGCGCGGCCACCGTCCGGGCCGCCCACCGCCACGGCGGGCGCAGCACCGGGGAGAAGACCAGCAGCAGCACGGTGCAGCAGGTCGCCGCCGTCATCGCGTGCCCGGACGGGAACGAGAAGCCCGGGGCGTGCGCCACCGGATCGGGCAGCGCGGGCCGGGCCCTGGCAACGGCGGCCTTCACCGCCCAGCCGATCAGCCCGGAGGCGGTCACGGTCGCGGCGGCCCACACCGCCAGCCGCCAGGCGCGCCGCCACAGCAGCCAGCCGACGGCCACCGCGACCAGCAGCCGCATCGTCAGCGGGTCCCACACCCCGTTGCTGAGGGTGCGCAGCGCCGAGAGGACGGCGGGGTGTTCGCGCACGGCGGTGTGCAGGCGGTGCGCCGCGCCCGCGTCGAGCCGGTGCAGCGGCGGCCAGTTGGCCTCGATCAGCACCAGCAGCAGCGCGGTCGGCACGGCGGCCACCGCGAACGCGGCGACGGCGGCGAGCAGGCGCTCGCCCAGGTGCAGGTCGGCGCTGCGCAGGCTGACGACGCGCGGGCGGCGGGCGGACGGGCGGACGTTGCGGCGGGTCACCGGGCGGCCTCCCCCGGTTCGGCCTTCCCCGGTCCGGCGGCCAGCGGTTCGGCCTCCCCCGGTTCGGCGGCCAGCGGGTCGGGCAGCACCGGACCGGGCGGGCCGGTGCGGTCGGCCTCCAGCTGGGCGGCGAAGGACAGGCCGAGGAAGAGCGAGATCGCCGTCAGGTACGCCCACACCAGCAGCGAGAACACCACGCTGAGCGGGCCGTAGACGGCGTCGAAGGAACCGCTCAGGCGCAGGTAGAGGGTGAGCAGCCAGGTCGCCGCCAGCCAGAGCACCAGGTGGACGCCCGCGCCGAAGGCCAGCCAGCTGTAGCCGGGCTGGTGCCGGCGGGGCGCTCGGCGGAAGATCAGGGCGGCCGAGGTCACGGTGAGCAGCACGCCGACCGGCCAGCGCAGCAGCGTCCAGGCGGCGGCGGTGGCCGGGCCCAGTCCGAACACCTCCTCGGCGGCCGCGGCGACCTGCGGCCCGGCCACCAGCACCAGGAAGCCGGCGGCCAGCGGCAGGCCCGCGCCCGCCGCCATCAGCAGGCTGCGGCCGTACTTGCGGTCGAAGGGGCGGTCCCGTTCGATCCCGTAGATCCGGTTGGCGCCGCGTTCGATCTGGGACATCGCGGTGACCAGGTTGACGAGCGCGAACAGCGCGCCGAACCAGAGCGCGAGGGTGCCGCCGGTGCGGTGGCGGCTGCGGTCGAGGACGTCGCGCACCAGGTCGGCGCTGGAGGCCGGGACCATCCGCTCGATGCTGCCCGCGACCAGCTGTCCGAGCGGGCCGCCGTGCAGCGAGGAGGCCAGGCCGACCACGGCGATCGTGAACGGGACGAGGGCCAGTACCGCCTGGAAGGCCAGGGCGCGGGCGTGGCTGAACCCGTCGGCGTAGCGGAACCGGACGAAGGCGTCCCGCGCCAGCGGCCACCAGGCACCCCGCCGCAGGGTGTGCACGGCCTCGTCGGCGGAGAGGTGCTCACGGCCGGCCCCGACCCGGCTGGCGGTCCCCATCAGGCCACCTCCCGCCGGGGCTGGACGGACCCGCCGGGCGGGGCCGACGGGCCGGCAGCCCCCTCCGACACCGCGGACCCGGCGGACGCGGCGGACCCGGCGGACACGGCGGCCGCGCCGTGTGGAGCGGCGGGCACGCCGGAGCCGGCCGGACGGGAGGAACCCCCCGACGCCACCGGCCCGGCAGGCCCGGCAGACCCGGTGGGCGGGTCCTGCGGGGCGGCGGGGACGCGGACCAGTAGGGCGTCCGGGCGGGCGGTCAGGATCAGCGTCCGGCCGTCGCCGACCGGGTCGCCGTCGCACTCGCGCGGGTGGGCACGGTCGGCGGCCAGTTCGATCCGGCGGCCCCGGAAGTGTTCCAGCGGGGCGGCCGGGCCCTGGCGGTGGGTGCCGGTGAGCAGCGACAGCAGGGCCCGGCCCCAGCCGCCCGGCCCGTGCGGCTGGACCAGGACGAGGTCGAGCAGTCCGTCGTCGGGCGCCGCCTCCGGCAGCAGCCGGACGCCGCCCTGGAGGGTGCCGACGTTGCCGACCACCGCCGTCCGGACCTGGCGGCGCACCGGTGCGGCGCCGTCCACGGTGACGGTCAGCGCGAACCGCCGGTCGCCGAGGTGCCGGGCGATGCCGACCGCGTACGCGGGCCAGCCGAGGCGGCGTTTGAGGGCGGGGCCGGTGTCGGCCATCACGGCGGCGTCCAGGCCCATCCCGGCCATCGTCGCGGCGGCCCGGGCGGGCAGGCCGTCGCCCTCGGCCCGCATCAGGTCGATCCGGCGGGTGCGGCCGGCCAGGGCGGCGGCCAGCGCGGCCTCGGGGGCGGTGGGCAGGCCGAGGTTGCGGGCCAGCAGGTTGCCGGTGCCGCACGGGACGACGGCCAGGGTGGCGCCCGTTCCGGCCAGTGCCTCGGCGCAGGCGGTGACGGTGCCGTCGCCGCCGCAGGCGGCCACCAGCCGGGCGCCGTCGGTGAGGGCGCGGCGGGCGGCGGCCCGGCCGCAGTCCTCGGCCTCGCCCGGCAGGCGGTGCACCGGCCCGTACCCGTGGGCGGCCAGGACGGCGGACAGCCGTTCCAGCCGGGCGGTGTCGACCGCCAGCGGGTTGTAGACCAGGGCGGCGGCCGGCCGCGGCGGGGTGGCGGGGGCGGCCGGGGCGGGGCGCTCCCGGACGGGCAGCGCGTGCGTGACCACCCACAGCGCGGCCGCGCCGTTGAGCAGGCCGAACAGCACGTCGGTGGGGTGGTGCATGCCCCGGTAGAGCCGGCTGGCGGCGACCAGCAGCGGCACCAGCCAGGCCAGCGCGCACAGCGGCACCCGCCACCGGCCGCGCACCCCGCGCAGCGCGAGCAGGCCCAGGCCGCCGTACAGGGCGGTGGCCGCCCCGACGTGCCCGGACGGAAAGCTGGAGGTGGGCAGCGCGCCGTCCAGCCGGACGACCTCGGGGCGGGCCCGGTCCACCAGGTGGGCGGCGGTCACGAACAGCACCGCCTGGAGGGTGACCGCGCCCGCGAGCCACCCGGCCGCCCGCGGGCGGTGCCGGAGCAGCAGCAGGGCGGCGGCGACGGCCGTCACCGCGACGATCGCCGGGGTGAAGGCGATCCCGGAGAGCCATCCGCTCGCGGTGGTCAGGGCGGGGGTGCGGTGCGCGGCCAGTCGGCCGACCAGCCCGTTCTCGCCCGGGTCCCACCAGCCGGCCGGCGGGTGGGTGATCAGCAGTCCGGCGGCGACCAGCGCCGTCCCCTGCGCGAGCGCCGCCAGTACGAGTGCGGCGTACGGCGGCACGCGCCCCTCAGTCCTCGTCATGGCCCCCGTGTCCCCCGCCGGGCGGTTTTCATCCCTCCGTGGCTCCGGCGGCAGGCGTCGATCGCGGCGCAGCGGGTAACCGAGGGCCCGCCACTGCCCCTACCGCTGCCGCCCCTACCGCTGCCGCCGCCGCCCCGATGGAGGACCCGATGACCACCGAGACCGCTCCCGACCCCGCCCCGGCCGTCCCGGCCCCGTCGGCCGCCCCGACCGCCCAGGCCCCGTCGGCTGCCCCGGCCACTGCCCCGGCCGTGCCATCGGAGAGCGCCCGGCTGCTGCGCCGCCGACTGGAAGGGCTGCTGGGCATCGCCGCGACCGAGGGCAACCTGCTGACGCCGCTGCGCAACGGGGACGAGATCTTCCCCGCCATGCTGGAGGCCGTCGACGGGGCGCGGCGGACGGTCGACCTGATGACGTTCGTCTACTGGCGCGGGGACATCGCCCGGACCTTCGCCCGGTCGCTGGCCCGCAAGGCCGCGCAGGGCGTGCGGGTGCGGCTGCTGCTGGACGGGTTCGGCAGCCGGCTGATCGAGCCGGAGCTGATCGACCTGATGGAGGGGGCCGGTGTGCGGATCTCCTGGTTCCGCCGGCCGGTGCGGCTGTCGCCGTTCAAGCAGAACCACCGCTGCCACCGCAAGGTCCTGGTGGTGGACGGCCGGGTCGCGTTCACCGGCGGCGTGGGGATCGCCGAGGAGTGGTGCGGCGACGCCCGGCACCCGGGCGAGTGGCGCGACACCCACGTGCGGGTGGTCGGGCCGGCCGTCGACGGGATCGCGGCGGCCTTCGCGCAGAACTGGGCCGAGTGCGCCCCGGGCACGCTGTACGACGCGGCGGACCGGTTCGAGGAGCACGAGCAGCCGGGCGGCGCGGTGGTGCAGGTGGTGCGGGGCTCGGCGGCCGTCGGCTGGCAGGACCTGCAGACCCTGATGCGGGTGGTGATCTCCTCCGCCGAGCGGCGGCTGCGCCTGGCGACGGCGTACTTCGCGCCCGACGACTACTTCGTCGACCTGCTGTGCGCGGTGGCCCGCCGGGGCGTGGCCGTCGAGCTGCTGGTGCCGGGGGAGCACACCGACAAGCGGGTGTGCCAGCTGGCGGGCGAGCGCCACTTCGGGCGGCTGTCCGCCGCCGGGGCCACGGTCTGGCGGTACGGGCCGACGATGATGCACGCCAAGGTGCTGACCGTCGACGGGACGGCCGCGGTGGTCGGTTCGGCGAACTTCAACCGCCGCTCGCTCGACCACGACGAGGAGGTGGTGCTCGCCGTGGTGGACGAGGGGTTCACCGCCGTCCTGGACCGGCACTTCGACCAGGACCTGGCCCGCAGCGAGGCCGTCGCCCCGGAGCGCTGGCACCGCCGCGGGGTGACCCGCCGCGCCCTGGAGGCGGCCACCGCCCCGATCCGGCACTTCCTGTGAAGAGCACCCGGGCTGTGAAGAGCACCCGGGGCCCGTCCGGCACTCCGGTGAACTCCCTTCTGCCGCAACGGGTTTGGGGTTGCGGCGACGGGCAAGGCGGCAGCCATGAGACGGACGACTTCGGTGATATCGGTACTGGCCCACGTACTCGCCGGGATCCTGGTGGTCTGGATCCTGCTCGACCTCTTCGACGCCAACCAGGACAACGGCCTCGTGCACTGGTTCCACACCGCCGCCGACTGGCTCTCCGGCTGGTCGCGCGGCCTGTTCACGGTGTCCAACCACACGGGGCAGGTGCTCCTCGACTACGGCATCCCGGCCGTGGTCTACGTCGTGATCGGCAACCTCGTCACCCGCGGCCGGGCCCTGGACTGAGCACGCCGACCGGAACCGCGGGAACGAACGGAGGAGGACGTCGATGGACGCGGACATGCAGGAGGACGCCCGGCTGGACCGGGTGACGACGGTCGCGGGCCGGGCGGGCTTCGTGGCCCGGGGCGTGGTGTACGCCCTGGTCGGGGTGCTGGCCCTGCGGATCGCCTTCGGGGCGGGCGGCGAGGACGCCGACCGGCAGGGGGCGCTGCACCAGGTCGCGCAGCAGCCGTTCGGCGAGGTGCTGCTGTGGGTGCTGGCGGCGGGTTTCGTCGGGATGGCGCTGTGGCGGGCCTCGACGGCGGTGTTCGGCGAGGCCGGGCGGAAGAAGACCGGCTCGCGGGTGCTGGCGGCGGGCCGGGCGGTGTTCTACGGCTTCGTGGCCTGGGGGACGGCCGCGTACGCGGCGGGCTCGGGCGGCGGTTCGGACAGCGACTCCGCCTCCAAGGACTGGACGGCCACCACGCTGGGCCTGACCGGCGGCCGCTGGCTGGTGGGCGCGGCCGGGCTGGTGCTGGCGGGCGTCGGCGCGGCGATCGCGGTGCGCGCCGTGCAGCGGCGCTTCCTGCGCAAGCTGGACACCGCGTCGATGGGCTCGCGCACCCGGACCGCGGTGACCGGGACGGGCGTCTCCGGCAACGTGGCCCGCGGCGCCGTGTACGCGGCCGCCGGGGTGTTCGTGGTGCTGGCGGCCGTCCGCTTCGACCCCGGGCGGGCCCGCGGCATGGACGACACCCTGCGCTCCTTCGCGGGCAGCGCAGCGGGCCCGTGGCTGCTGGTCGCGGTGGCCGCCGGGCTGGTGCTGTACGGGGTGTTCTCGTTCGCCTCGGCACGCTGGCGCCGATTCTGACCCGGGCTTCCCACGGCCCTCCCCGGCCCTCCTCGCTCCTCCCCGGCCCGCCGCCGCCTCGACCCTCCTCAGCCCTCCTGGGCACGGAGCCGGTCGAGGCGGCGGCGGGCCGGGCCCAGTGAGCGGACCCGGCGGGCGGCGTCGCGCCACGGGTCGGGGGCCTCCAGGCGCTCCGCCATGGTGGCGAGGGTCCAGCGGCGCGGGGTGAGGGCGGGATCGTCGAGTTCGGCCCGGAGCAGCGGGGTGGCGACCGGGGCGCCGGGCAGCGGGCGGACGGCGTAGGGGGTGACGGCGGTCTGGCCGTAGCCGTTGCGCTGGACGTCGAGGTAGAGCCGTCCCCGGCGGGCCGCCTTGCGGGCCTCGGTGGTGAGCAGGTCGGGGTGGCGGCGGGCGAGCAGCGCGGCCGCGTCGTGGGCGAAGGCCCGGACCTCGTCGAAGGCGGCCCGGCGGTCGAGTCGGACCAGGACGTGCAGGCCGCGCGAGCCGGTGGTCATCAGGTCGGCGGGCAGGCCGAGTTCGCCGAGCAGCCGGTGCGTCAGGACGGCGGCCTCCCGGACCGGTTCGAAGTCCTCGCCGGACGGGTCGAGGTCGATCACCAGCAGGTCGGGGTGGTCGGGCCGGTCCGCCCGGGAGAGCCAGCGGTGCGGGGTGACGCACGCCTGGCCGACCAGGTAGAGCAGGGTGGCCAGGTCGTCGCAGACCGGGTAGTCGACGGTGCCGCCGGCCTTGGGCAGTTCGCTGCGGTGGATCCAGTCGGGGAAGTGGCAGGGGGTGTCCTTCTGGACGAGCCGGGGCCCGTCGATGCCGTCGGGGTAGCGCTCCAGCATCAGCGGCCGGCCGCGCAGCTGCGGCAGGATCCGCCGGCCGACCCGGCGGTAGTGCGCGGCGAGGTCGGCCTTGGTGACCGCCCCGGTGCGGCCGTCCGCCGGGAACAGCTCCTTGTCGGCGCGTTTCAGCTGGACGATCCGGCCGCTGGCCCGGATCTCGACGGTGGTCATGGCGTGCCCCGTTCGACGGTGGTCATGGCGTGCCCCGTTCCCGGACCACCTCGGTGGGCCGTCTGTCGTCGCGCAGGCCCAGGTAGCGCGGGTGGCGCAGCCGCCCGTCCCTGGTCCACTCGGTGAAGCCGACCTGGGCGACCAGTTCGGGGCGCACCCAGTGCGCGCCGCGTTCCCGGACCGGGTCGGCGAACGGCGGGCGGTCCTGTTCCAGCCGGTCGAGCCGGGCCCGCAGGTCGTGCAGGGTACCGGTGTCGTAGCCGGTGCCGACCTTGCCCGCGTAGCGCAGCAGGCCGTCCTGGTAGTGGCCGACCAGCAGGGCGCCGAAGCCGACCCGGCTGCCGGCCGGTTCGGTGAAGCCGCCGATCACCAGTTCCTGGCCGGCCGCGCACTTGAGCTTGAGCCAGTCGGCGGAGCGCCCGCGCAGGTAGCGGCCGTCGGCCCGCTTGGCGATCAGCCCCTCCCAGCCGCGGGCGCAGGCCGCGGCGAGCAGTTCGCCGCCCTCGCGCCCGGCCCGGTGGGTGGTGTAGTGCAGCGGGGCGCGGAAGTCGAGCGCGTCGCGCAGCAGCGACTTGCGCTCGCGCAGCGGCAGGGCGGTGGTGTCCCGGCCGTCCAGCCGCAGCAGGTCGAACAGGTAGTAGCGGACGGTGACGGGGCTGGCCCGGACGTCCTCGGGCCGGGTGAGCTGCATCCGCTGCTGGAGCAGCGCGAAGTCGCTGCGCCCGCCCCGGACGGCGGTGATCTCGCCGTCGACGGTGAAGTCCCGGAGCTCCCGGGCGGCGAGGGCGGCGACCACCTCCGGGTAGGTCGCTCCCAGGTCGCGGCCGGTGCGGGAGAGCAGCCGGACCAGGCCGCCGTCCCGGACGGCGAGGGCCCGCACGCCGTCCAGCTTCCGTTCGAACAGCATGTCGACGGGGAAGGTGCGGCGGTCGCTCAGCACGGCGAGCATCGGCTGCCCGGCCCCGGCGACGGCGTGCTCCGGCCGGGTCATCCGCCGGCCTCCTCGCCCCGGGGTCCCGCGCCGTGGGGCCCCGCGCCGTGGGGCTCGCGGGTCCGCCGGAAGCGCCGCTTCGGGCGGTGCTCCGCCAGGGTGTCCGCTGCGGGCATCGTCGCTCCTCCTCCCGGCCGGCCCCGGCGTCTACCCGGCCGGGGCGGTCCGACACGTCCGGCCGCGTCCGGCGTGCGCCCGCGGATTCCGGGCAGCCGCGGCAGTGCGGGGCGTCACGGAGGCGAGGTGTCGAACGATGACGGTCGAGGGGATCGTGTCCGACCTGCTGGACGAGCACGGCCGGACGTACGCCCGGGAGGCCGGGATCACGCTGCGCGACGAGCCCTCGCCGCTGTACCGGCTGCTGGTGCTGACGGTGCTGAGCTCGATCCGGATCAGCGCCGGCACGGCCACCGCGGCCGCCCGGGAGCTCTCCCGGGCGGGGCTGCGCACGCCGCGGGCGATGGCCGGCTCCGCCTGGCAGGACCGGGTGGACGCGCTGGGCCGGGCCCACTACGCGCGGTACGACGAGAGCACCGCCACCGCGCTCGGCGACGGGGCCCGACTGGTGCTGGAGCGCTGGCGCGGCGACCTGCGCCGGATGGCGGCGGCGGCGGACGGCGACCCCGGGGCGCTGCGCGGCCTGCTGCGGGAGGTGCCGAGGATCGGCCCGGTCGGCGCGGACATCTTCTGCCGGGAGGCCCAGGCGGTGTGGCCGTGGCTGCGCCCGTCCTTCGACGCCCGGGTGTGCCGGACGGCGCGGGACCTCGGCCTGCCCGGCACGCCCGAGGGCCTGGCCCGCCTGGTGCCGCCGGACGAGTACGCCGTCCTGGGCGCCGCCCTGGTCCGGGCCGGCCGGTCGAAGAAGCGCCCGGCGCGGCCGTGAGCGGGTGCGGCGCGGCCGTGAGCGGGTGCGGGCCGGGGCGCGCGGTCGGACCCTGGTGTGGGCGCGGGCCGGACCGGGCAGCCGCGCGGCAGGACACGGACGGTCGCGGGCCGCGGCAACAGCGGTGCGCGTCCGGTGGAGGAAGGTGGGCACGATGGCCAAGCCGGTGTGGAAGGGGACGCTGTCCTTCGGGCTGGTGAGCCTGCCCGTGGCGCTGTACCCGGCGACCGAGTCGCACGCGGTGCGTTTCCACCAGTTGCAGCGCGGCACCACCGACCGGGTGCGGCAGCGGCGGGTGAACGAGCGCACCGGCGAGGAGGTGCCGTTCGAGGACGTGGTCAAGGGCTACGAGCTCGGCGAGGGGCAGTACGTCGTCGTGGAGCCCGCCGAACTGGAGGAACTGGCCCCCGGGCGGTCCCGGACGATCGAGATCGGCGGTTTCGCCGACCTGTCGGAGATCGACCCGGTCTTCTTCGACAAGACCTACTACCTGGGGCCGGGCGATCCGGCGACCGCCAAGGTCTACCAGCTCCTGGTCGAGGCGCTCGCGCACTCCGGCCGGGCCGGGATCGCCGTGTTCTCGATGCGCGGCCGGGAGTACCTGACCGCGGTCGACTCCACCGACGGTCTGCTCGAACTGCGCACCATGCACTGGTCCGACGAACTGCGCGACCCGCGGCAGGAGGTGCCCGGCCTGCCCTCCCGGCGCAGGGACTTCAACCGGACCGAACTCGCCACCGCCGAGCAGCTGATCGACATGCTCACCGTCGGCTGGGACCCGGACGAGTACCACGACACCTACGAGGAACGGGTCCGGGCGCTGGTCGAGGCGAAGGCCGAGGGCCGGGAGATCGCCCTGTCCGCCGGGGAGGAACCCGAGGCCACCGACCTCACCGAACTGATGGACGTCCTGCGCCGCAGTCTGGACCAGGCCCGGACGGAGAACGGCGGCCGCACGAAGGACGGCGGCCGGGCGAAGGGCGGCGGCCGGACGAAACCGGCGGCGAAGGCGGAGCGCCCGGTGCGGTCGGTGCGGTCTGTGAAGTCCGCCAAGTCCGCCAAGTCCGCGAAGGCGGTGAAGTCCGCGAAGTCGGTGAGGGCGGCGGAGCCCGCGGAGGCCGTGGAGGACCTCGCCTCGCTCAGCAAGACCGAGCTGTACCGGCGGGCCGCCGCGCTCGGCATCCCGCACCGGTCCACCATGACCCGCGACCAGCTCCAGTACGCGCTGAAGGCCGCCGCCCGCCCGCGCCGGAACCTCAAGCGGGCGTCCTGAACCGGTCTGAACCGGAGGGCCCGCCCGGCGTCACTCGTTGGAGAGCAGCGGGCCGAGCGGGCCGAGGTCGAGGTTGAGGTCCTCCGGGGTGAGGCCGAAGTGCTCGCGGAGTTCCGCCATCCGATCCTCCAGCGCCATCAGGGTCAGGCCCAGCCGTTCGACCTGTTCCTCGTCCAGGTCGCCCTGGTCGATCCGGCGCAGTGCCTGGCGCTCCATCAGCTGCCGGAGCAGTTCGACCACCGTGAGAACGAGGGAGGCGAGGTCCCGCCCGACCGTCTCGGGGTCGAGCTCGACCCGGCGGGCCGGCTCCCCGCTCACGGGGCGGCGGCCCGGGTCCCCGCTCACGGGGCGACTCCCCCGTCGTCTCCCCCGGCGCTCCCCTCCGGGTCGAGCAGCGAGTCCGGGTCGAGCAGCGAACTGACCGAGGCGATCAGCGCCCGCAGGCTGATCCGGACCAGGTCGATGTCGGCGATCGAGAGGGTGATCTCGCCCGCGATCACCACGCCGCCGGCCAGCACCCGGTCGAGCAGGTCGACCAGCGCGACGTTGCGCTGCCGCAGGCCGGGGGCGAGGTCGTCGGTGGTCACGGCGCGCCGTCCCCGGTGGCCGGCAGGGCGGCGAAGGAGTACGGCGGCCAGGGCCCGGTGAGTTCCAGCCGCAGTGCGGGGGCCTGCCGCTGCTGGAGGTCCTCGACCGTGCGGGCGAACTCCGCCTCCCGAGAACGGTGTACCAGGTAGGCGCCGTTGAGCAGCATCGGGTCGCGGACGCCGGTCGCCTCGGTGGGCTGCGGCGGGTGCTCGGTGCTGCGGTCGGCGAGGCCGGAGAGCGCCAGGTGGACCTGGCGGGCCCGTTCGGCGGCGTCCGCCAGGGCGTGTTCGGTCCGGTCGCGGGCGGCCCGGCGGCGCAGCAGGTAGGCGGTGCCCGGCCGGTCCTCGGGCGGGCGGTCGGTGCCGTCCCCGCTGTCCCGGCCGGGGCGGGCCCGGTCCGGGTATGCCTTGACGCCCCACTCGGTGCGGTCGGCGATGTCGGCCAGGGCGGTGCGGATCTCCTCGGCGTGCTCGGCCAGCAGGGCGCGGACCCGGTCGTCCGCGCGGTACACCGTGCCGAAGCGGACCGGGAGGGCCCGGCCGCCGGTGGCGGCGGCGGAGACGACCCGGTGGTGGGCGCGCACCGCGCGTTCGAGCCACCGCGGGTCGCCGAGGTGGCGCTGCAGGGCGTCGGAGTCGAAGTCGGTGTCGGGCACCGTTCCGACCACCGCGCGCAGGCCGGCGGCGTCGACCGTCCTCGGCCGCTCGTCGGCCACCCCGTCCGGGGCGCCCCACGGCGGGGCCGGGGCGGGGCCGGCCGGGGCGACGGCGTACAGCCAGGTGTAGGTCACGGCGCCTCCCGCCGCCGGGTGCGGGCGGCCTTGCGGGCCGGGCGCTCCGGGCGGTCCTCGTCCGCGGGCCCGTCCGCAGGCTCGTCTGTCGGCTCGGACCCGGATTCCCGGACGTCCTTCGAGCGGGCGTCCTCCGAACGTGCGGCCTCCAGTTCGCCGAGGCGTTCGCGCAGGCGGCGGTTCTCGGCGGCGAGGTCCCTGCGGTGGTCGCCGGAGGAGAGGGTGGGGTCGTGCTCCCACCAGTCGATGCCCATCTCGCGGGCCCGGTCGACCGAGGCGATCAGCAGCCGGATCCTGATCGTCAGCAGTTCGATGTCCAGCAGGTTGATCCGGATGTCCCCGGCGATCACGATGCCCTTGTCCAGGACGCGTTCGAGCAGGTCGGCCAGGTTGGCGGGCTGCGGCGCGGCGGAGGTCCCGGGGGAGGCGGGCACCGCGCCGGTACCGCGCCACGGGGCGGGGGTGCTCACGTTTCTCCCTCCTCGTCGGGGGTGCGGCCGCGGTGGTAGCGGTTCTCCCGGCGATAGGCGAGCAGTTCACCGTCGCGGTCGAGGTCGACCCGGTAGACGGCCAGGATGTCGGTGGAGTCGGGGATCCGCCGGCTCTCCACCACCTCGACGCCGATCCGCCAGCCCTCCTCGGTCCGCTCCAGTGAGGTGACGCCCTCCGGGCTGCGCCCGGTCATCGCCCGCACCTGGGCGGCGGCCCGGCCGGCGGCCTCGGCGGCGCCGATCCCGGCCCGTCCGGCCCGGGAGCGCCGCTCGGCCCGCTCCTCGCCGTCCCGATCACCGTCCCGGTCGTCCCGGTCGTCCCG
>NZ_JBHUWH010000188.1:0-13818 GCF_042670125.1 Kitasatospora sp. NPDC057198
CCCCCTCGCTCACCGAGGGGGCGGGCCGCCGTCCGTCGTCCTGCGTTCAGGCCCTCTTGCGCTTGCGCAGCCAGGCGGTCGCCCCGCCGGCCACCACCAGCAGGCCGCCGCCCACGGCGTACACGCCGGACGAGCCGACGGAGCCGGTGGGCGGGGCGAGCCGGGCGGCGGCGGGCTCGGGGCCGGTGCTGGGTTCGGCGGCCGCGGCGGCGCCGGCGGTCCACCCTCCGGCGGCCAGGCACAGCACGGTGCCACCCACGACCTTGCCCACACGCTTCGACCGGATCATGGTCCATACCCCCAGAGACGGCACTTCAATCCTTGCTGTACCGGCCTCGACGGTATCGGATCCGACGGCCTTTCTGATCCCAGGTCAGCTTCCACCGGGCAAGCGTTGCATGAACGTTGTGTACGGAGGGTGGCCGGAGCCGGAACGGGCCGACCGGGGCGCCCGGGTCAGGAGTTGTAGGTCTGCTGGGCCCGCTCCAGGCCGTCCGAGAGCAGCGCCTCGACGGCGTCGGCGGCGCGGTCGACGAACCAGTCGAGGTCCTTGCGCTCGGTGGAGGAGAAGTCCTTGAGCACGAAGTCGGCGACCTCCATCCGGCCGGGCGGCCGGCCGATGCCGCAGCGCACGCGGTGGTAGTCCGGGCCGAGCGACTTGGTGATCGACTTGAGGCCGTTGTGGCCGTTGTCGCCGCCGCCGGTCTTCAGCCGCAGCGCCGCGTAGTCGAGGTCGAGCTCGTCGTGGACGGCGACGACCGCCGAGGTCGGGACCTTGTAGAAGTCGCGCAGCGCGGTGACCGGGCCGCCCGAGAGGTTCATGAAGGTCATCGGCTCGGCGAGGACGACCCGCCGGCCGGCCAGCCGCCCCTCGGCGACCTGGGCGCGGCTCTTGTGGGCCTTGAACCTGGCGCCGATCCGCTGGGCCAGCAGCTCGACCACCATGAAGCCGATGTTGTGCCGGTTGCGGGCGTACTCCTTGCCCGGGTTGCCGAGGCCCACCACCAGCCAGGGGCCGTCGTACTCGCTCATGCCGCTCCTCACGCGGGTGTTCTCCGTACCGTCACATCATCCCGGACACGCCGCTGCCCCGGCCGTCCGCGCACGGGGCGGGACGACCGGGGCCGCGGAGCGGCGGCGATCAGGCCTCGACGGCCTCGTCGGCGGCGGCCTCGGTCTCGGCGGCCTCCTCGGTCTCGGTGGCCTCGGGGGCCTGGGCGCCGATGACCTGCAGCACGACGGCGTCGGCCTCGACGGCCAGGGTCACGCCGGAGGGCAGGGTGATGTCGCCGGCGGTGATGGAGGCACCGGCCTCCAGGCCCTCGATCGAGACGGTGACCGACTCGGGCAGGTGGGTGGCCTCGGCCTCGATCGGGAGGGCGTTGAGCACGTTCTCGATCAGGTTGCCGCCGGGGGCCAGCTCGCCCTCGGTGTGCACCGGGATCTCGACGGTGACCTTCTCGCCGCGCTTGACCAGCAGCAGGTCGACGTGCTCGATGGAGCGCTTGATGGCCTCGCGCTGCACGGCCTTGGGCAGCACGTACTCGTCCTTGCCCTCGATCGGGACGACCAGCAGGGCGTTCGGGGTCTTGAGCGCCATCATCAGGTCGTGGCCGGGCAGGTTCAGGTGCACCGGGGCGTGGCCGTGGCCGTAGACGACACCGGGGACGAAGCCGGCGCGGCGGGCGCGACGGGCGGCACCCTTGCCGAACTCGGTGCGGGCTTCGGCGGCAAGGCGGATCTCGGACACGGCTGCACTCCTCGTGAAGCGAAGGGGTGCAGGAACGACAGAACCGCCGGGCCACACCCTCAAGTACGTTTGGGGGGACGCTCGGCGGTTCGATCAAGGCGCATCGTTCTCGCGCGTCGATCACGGAGCACCGAATGGGCATCCCTCGCCGAGCAGTCTCCCAAGACTAACCGGGCGGTGGCGCGGACGTGAAATCGGCCCCCCGCTCCGGGTCGGGGCGGGGGGCCGATCGGGGTCTGACGAGGGGTCAGTGCACGCCCTCGAAGAGGCTGGTGACCGAGCCGTCCTCGAACACCTCGCGCACCGCGGCGGCGATCGACGGGGCGATCGACAGCGTGGTGATCTTGTCCAGCTGGAGCTGGGCCGGGGTCGGCAGGGTGTTGGTGAACACGAACTCGCTGACCCGGGAGTTCTTCAGCCGGTCCGCGGCCGGGCCGGAGAGCACGCCGTGGGTGGCGGCCACGATGACGTCGGCGGCGCCGGCGTCGAACAGCGCGTCGGCGGCGGCGCAGATGGTGCCGGCGGTGTCGATCATGTCGTCGACCAGGACGCAGACCCGGTCCTTGACGTCACCGACCACCTCGGCGGACAGGATGGTGTTGGCCTGCGACATGTCGCGGCGCTTGTGGATGATCGCCAGCGGGGCGCCGAGCCGGTCGCACCACTGGTCGGCGACCTTCACGCGCCCGGCGTCCGGGGAGACGATGGTCAGCTTGGAGCGGTCCGGGACGCGGTCGCCCACGTAGTCGGCCAGCATCGGCAGCGCGAACAGGTGGTCCACCGGGCCGTCGAAGAAGCCCTGGATCTGCGCGGTGTGCAGGTCCACGGCCATCAGCCGGTCGGCGCCGGCCGTGCGCAGCAGGTCGGCGACCAGGCGGGCCGAGATGGGCTCGCGGCCGAGGTGCTTCTTGTCCTGCCGGGCGTAGCCGTAGAACGGGAGGATCGCCGTGATGCTGCGGGCCGACGCGCGCTTGAGCGCGTCGATCATGATCAGCTGCTCCATGATCCACTGGTTGATCGGAGCCGTGTGGCTCTGGATCACGAAGCAGTCCGCGCCGCGGGCGGAGTCCAGGAAGCGGACGTAGATCTCGCCGTTGGCGAAGTCCAGGGCCTTGGTCGGGACGAGTTCGGTGCCCAGCTCGCGGGCGACCTCCTCGGCAAGTTCGTGGTGGGCACGGCCGGAAAAGAGTTTGAGCTTCTTCTCACCGGAGGTCGTGATCCCGCTCACTGCACCGTCTCCTCGTGTATTGCCACTCTGGGTGAGTACGCCGAGGCACGGCCGGACAGGCCCGATGGCGCACGTATGTACTTCAGGTTACGCGCCCCGCCACCGGTCCGGCGGCCGGGGACCACTCCTCAAGATCCCCGGCCGCCCCGTGCGACTACTGCGTCCCGGCCGCCTCGGCAGCCGCCCGGGCGGAGGCCGAACCCGGCCGCTTCCGCTCAACCCAGCCCGCGATGTTGCGCTGCTGGGCCCGCGCGACGCCCAGCGAACCGGCCGGGACGTCGTTGGTGATCACCGATCCGGCGGCCGTGTAGGCGCCGTCACCCACCGTCACCGGAGCGATGAACATGTTGTCGGAACCCGTGCGGCAGTGGGCCCCGATGACCGTCCGGTGCTTGTTCACCCCGTCGTAGTTGACTGTGACGGACGCCGCACCGACGTTGGTGCCCTCGCCGATCGTCGCGTCCCCGATGTACGACAGGTGCGGGACCTTCGCCCCCTCGCCGAGCTCCGAGTTCTTGATCTCGACGTAGGTGCCGGCCTTCGCCCCGCGGGCCAGCGTCGTGCCGGGCCGCAGGTACGCGTACGGGCCGACGGCGGCCTCCGGGCCGATCTCGGCGCGGTCGGCCGTGGTGTTGCTCACACGGGCGCCCGCGCCGACCGAGGTGGCGGTCAGCGTGCTGTTCGGGCCGACCTCGCAGCCCTCGCCGAGGTGGCTGGCGCCGTACAGCTGGGTGTTCGGGTGGACCAGCGCGTCCGGCTCGTAGGTCACCTGCACGTCGAACCAGGTCGAGGCCGGGTCGACCACGGTGACGCCGGCCCGCATCGCCCGCTCCAGCAGCCGGTCGTTGAGCAGCCGGCGGGCCTCGGCCAGCTGCACCCGGTCGTTGATGCCGGCGACCTCCCGGTGGTCGGCGGCCACCGCCGCGCCGACCCGGTGGCCCTCGCGGCGCAGGATCTCCAGGGTGTCGGTCAGGTACTCCTCGCCCTGCACGTTGTCGGTGCCGACCAGCGAGAGGGCGAGCGACAGCAGCTTGGCGTCGAAGGCGAACACCCCGGAGTTGATCTCGTCCACGGCGAGCTGCTCGGCGGTGGCGTCCTTGTGCTCGACGATCGCGGTGACCTCGCCGTCCGGGCCGCGCAGGATCCGGCCGTAGCCGGTCGGGTCGGGGACGCGGGCGGTCAGCACGGTGACGGCGTTGCCCTGCTCGGCGTGCGCGGCGGCCAGCGCGCCCAGCGTGGCGCCGGTGAGCAGCGGGGCGTCGCCGAAGGTGACCAGCACGGTGCCGTCCAGCTCCACGCCGTCGGCGGCGAGCGCCTCCAGCGCGGTGCGCGCGGCGTGGCCGGTGCCCCGCTGCTCGGTCTGGACGACCTGGCGGGCGGCCGGGTAGTGCTCGCTCAGGTGCGCCTGGACCAGCTCGCGCAGGTGGCCGACCACCACCAGCAGCTGACCGGGCGTCAACTCCTGGGCCGCGCTGACCGCGTGGCCCACCAGGGAGCGGCCGCAGATCTCGTGCAGCACCTTCGGCAGGGCCTTGGACTTCATCCGGGTGCCGCCCCCGGCGGCGAGCACGATCACGGCGGCGGGCTGGTTGGCACTCACTCGGGAGGACTCCTCGGTCGATGCGGGGTTGAGGGCGCACCGAGGATACCGAGAGGAAAACAACGGAAACCGTCCGAAACGGTCCAGGTGGCCGGAAACCGGCCGGAAGGGGCTCCGCCGCTAGGATTCGAACCCAGACAAAGGCCTCCAAAGGGCCCTGTGCTGCCATTACACCACGGCGGAAAGGGCGCGTCGCGCGCCCAGCACAGACTACGGCTTGACGGCCCGTTGCTCCACCACCTTCCGCGAAGGCACACGAACGACGCCCCGCCCCCGCCCCGGCCCCGCCCCGTCCGCCGACCGGCCCGCAGGTCGGCCGGGAGCCGGGGGCGGACCGGGCGACACGTCCGCGCACGGCCCTTCCCCTTGCCCCGGCCCGGTACCTACGATGCCGTAGGTTACGGACACGTAGGTATCTGCCGGACCCTCTCCCCCCAGGAAGCGCCATGACCATCGAGGCCGGGCAGGCGCCGCCGCGCGCCGCCGAGGACGACCGCACCCCCGCCGGGGACGACCGCGCCACCGCCGCCGAACGGGGCGCGACGATACTGTCCGCGACCAGGGGCGGCGAGCGGCAGGGCGCGCTGGAGCGCGTCACGCTCTCCCTGTTCATCGCCGTGCCGTTCCTCGCCCTGTTCGCCGCCGTCCCGGTGGCCTGGGGCTGGGGGCTGTCCTGGCTGGACGCCGGCCTCGCGGTCGGCATGTACTTCCTGACCTGCCACGGCATCACCGTCGGCTACCACCGCTACTTCACCCACGGCGCCTTCAAGGCCAACCGCCCGCTGCGCCTGGGCCTGGCGGTGCTCGGCTCGCTGGCCGTCGAGGGCCCGCTGGTGCGCTGGGTCGCCGACCACCGCAAGCACCACCGCTACTCCGACAAGGACGGCGACCCGCACTCCCCGTGGCGCTACGGCGAGAGCGTGCCCGCCCTGCTCAAGGGCCTCTGGTGGGCGCACATGGGGTGGATGTTCGACGAGGAGCAGACCCCGCAGCTGAAGTACGCCCCCGACCTGGTCCGCGACCCGGCGATAAGGCGGATCTCCCGGCTGTTCTGGCTGTGGACGCTGATCTCGCTCGGCCTGCCCGCGCTGGTCGGCGGCCTGGCCACCTGGAGCTGGCAGGGCGCGCTGACCGCCTTCTTCTGGGGCTCGCTGGTGCGGGTCGCGCTGCTGCACCACGTCACCTGGTCGATCAACTCGATCTGCCACGCGGTGGGTTCGCGCCCGTTCAAGTCCCGCGACCGCTCCGGCAACGTGTGGTGGCTGGCCGTGCTGTCCTGCGGCGAGTCCTGGCACAACCTGCACCACGCCGACCCCACCTCGGCCCGGCACGGCGTGCTCCGCGGCCAGGTCGACTCCTCCGCCCGGGTCATCCGCTGGTTCGAGCGGGCGGGCTGGGCGCACGACGTCCGCTGGCCCGGCGCGGAGCGGATCGCCGCCCGCCGCGCCGCATGAGGCAGCGCCTACAGCATGATGGAGGGGTGAACGGGACCAACGGAGACAGCGCCGGCCATCGGCAGCCCTCGCGCCGCGGCGGGGGCAAGGGCGCCGGCCGGGTGCGGATGACCGGCAAGCAGCGCCGCGAGCAGCTGCTGGAGATCGGCCGGGCGGTCTTCGCCGAACGCGGCTACGACGGCACCTCGGTGGAGGAGATCGCCGAACGCGCCGGGGTCTCCAAGCCCGTCGTGTACGAGCACTTCGGCGGCAAGGAGGGCCTGTACGCGGTGGTGGTCGACCGCGAGATGCAGCTGCTGCTCGACATGGTCACCGGCGCGCTCACCGGCGGGCACTCCCGCGAGCTGCTGGAGCAGGCCGCGTTCGCGCTGATGGACTACATCGACACCTCCACCGACGGCTTCAAGATCCTGGTCCGGGACTCCCCGGTGGCCCAGTCCACCGGCTCGTTCGCCTCGCTGATCGGCGACATCGCCACCCAGGTCGAGGACATCCTCGGCCTGGAGTTCAAGTCCCGGGGCTTCGACCCCAGGCTGGCGCCGATGTACTCGCAGATGCTGGTCGGCATGGTGGCGCTGACCGGCCAGTGGTGGCTGGAAGTGCGCAGGCCCGCCAAGGCGGAGGTCGCCGCCCACCTGGTCAACCTCGCCTGGCACGGCCTGGAGGGCCTGGAGCGGCACCCCAAGCTGGTCGGCGACCGCAAGAACTGACGATCGGCCCGGGGCCGCCCCGGGCCGCCGGCGACAGGAGCGCCCGTGGCGGTCTTCCTGCTGGCCCTCGGCGCCGCCTGCTGCCTGGGCGCCGGGTTCGTCCTGCAGCAGCACGCCGCCCAGCGGGCGCCCAGCGGCGACCTGCTGCGCTGGCGGCTGCTGCTCGACCTGATGCGGATGCCGGACTGGCTGCTCGGCATCGCCTTCATGATCGGCGGCCAGGCGCTCTCCGCGCTCGCCCTCAGCCAGGGCGAGGTCACCCAGGTCGAACCGCTGCTGGCCACCAACCTGGTCTGGGCGATGCTGCTGGCCCGCCGGATCACCGGCACCCGGCTGGGCCGCTCCGGCTGGATCGGCGTCGCCCTGATCGCCCTCGGCGTCACCGCGTTCATCGCCGCCGGGCGGCCCGAGGGCGGCGGCCCCGAGGCCGGGCCGCTGCGGTACTGGCTGGTGTTCGGCACCGTCTCCGGCCTGGCCCTGCTGCTGGTCGCGGTGGCCCGCCGGCTGCCGCTGTTCGAGGAGGCGACCCTGCTGGCGCTGGCCGCCGGGCTGCTCTACGGCCTGCAGGACGCGCTCACCCGCGCCACCTTCGACCGGATCGACCGGGACGGGGCGGCCGCCGCGCTGGTCTCCTGGCCGCCGTACACCGTGCTCGGACTGGGCGTGATCGGCCTGCTGCTGGTGCAGTCCGCCTTCGAGGCGGCGCCGCTGCGGATGTCGCTGCCCGCGCTGACCGCCGCCCAGCCGCTGGCCGGGATCGCCTGCGCGGTGGGCTTCCTCGGCGACCGGCTGCGGGTCACCCCGGGGGCGCTGGCCTGGCAGAGCGCCGGGCTGGCCGCGATCGTGGTCGGCGTGGTCGTGCTGGGCCGCCACCCGGCGCTGCCGGGCGCGAAGTGACGCCGCGTCAGCGCCTGACGGCGACGGCGAGGACCCGGCGGAACGGGAACAGCGTGCCGTGCTCCGTCGCCGGGTACGCCGCGCGCAGCAGCGCCCCGTACTCGGCCAGGAACTCCGCCCGCTCCCCCGCCTCCGGCAGCAGGTCCAGCACCGGGCGCAGGGTGGAGCCCTTGACCCACTCCAGCACCGGGTCGGGGCCCGGCAGCACCATCGTGTAGGTGCTCTCCCAGACGTCCGCGGCGCAGCCCGCCGCCAGCAGGGTGCGCGCGTAGCGCTCCGGGTCGTGGCAGGAGGCGTCCGGGCGGGCGGCGGCCAGCCGCCCGCGCCAGCGCGGGGTGCGGCGCAGTCCGGCGAGCAGGGTGTGGCTGGGGGCGGCGAAGTTGCCGGGCAGTTGGAAGGCGATCACCCCGCCGGGGCGCAGCGCGGCCGCCCAGCGGGGCAGCAGCTCCAGGTGGTCGGCGGTGTCGGTGTCCATCCAGTGCAGGGCGGCGTTGCAGGCGATCAGGTCGGGCCGTTCGGGCGCCGGGTCGTACGCCGTGACGTCCTGCTCCCGGTACTCGGCGGTGGGCTCGCCGTCGGCGCCGCGGGCCTTCGCCAGCAGTTCGGGCGAGGAGTCCAGGCCGAGCAGCCGGGCGTCCGGCCAGCGGCGGCGCAGCGCGGCGGTGGAGTTGCCCGGTCCGCAGCCGAGGTCCAGCACGGTGGGGCGGGGCGGCAGTTCGGGGACGCGGGCGAGCAGGTCGGCGAACGGGCGGCCCCGCAGGTCGGCGTAGCGGAGGTACTGGTCGGCGTCCCAGTGGGCGGGCATGGCGGACTCCCAAAAGTATCTCGACATCAAGATATCTCTGCCGGTACCGAGACTTCCTTTGTTATCTCTTGATGTCAAGAGACTTCACATCGACACACCCCCCGATACACTGATCGCCATGGAGGACGAGGTCGACCGCCTGGTCGCAGCATGGCGCCGAGAGCGCCCCGACCTCGACGTGGAACCGCTTGAGGTCCTCAGTCGGGTGAGCCGCCTCGCCCGCCACCTGGACCGGGCCCGCCGCACCGCCTTCGCCGAGCACGGCCTCGAACCCTGGGAGTTCGACGTCCTCACCGCCCTGCGCCGCGCCGGAGACCCCTACCAGCTCTCCCCCGGCCAGCTCCTCACCCAGACCCTGGTCACCTCCGGCACCATGACCAACCGGATCGACCGCCTCACCGCCAAGGGCCTGGTCGTCCGCCTCCCCGACCCCGACGACCGCCGCGGCGTCCTGGTCCGCCTCACCGACGCCGGCCGCGACAAGGCCGACCAGGCCCTGGCCGGCCTGCTCGCCCACGAGCGCGAGATCCTCTCCCAACTCGCCCCCGCCCAGCAGACCGAACTCGCCGCCCTCCTGCGCAACCTGGTCGCCCCCTTCGACCGCGCCGGACAGTAGACAAGAGCCCTGACAGGGGCTCGGGGAACGGCGAGAACCCCCGCCAGGGGCTCGGGGAACGGCGAGGCCCAGTCTGCTGACGGTTCACTGCCGTGGCGTGCATCGGCTTCTGGTTCTGTTAAGGCACGCAGCAGCACGGACTCGCCGTTCCCCGAGCCCCTGTATGTGCGCGTTCCGCCGTCCGTACCGAGCCCCCGCGAAGGGTCAGAAGCCGTCCGGGTACGGGGTCGCCAGGGCCGGGGGCTTGGTGCGGGCGGTCTGGTAGCCGGGGAGGAGGGCGGCGAGGCGGTCGCGGACTTCGGGATCGGAGTTGACGGTGGCGGCGCCGTAGAGGCCGGTGAGGCCGCCGGCCAGGTCCTCGGGGGCGGTGGCGTGGTCGGCGACGGTGGCGAAGATGCGGGGGTGCGCGGTGGGGAGGCGTTCCTCGCTGTCGGAGAAGAGGGCCTCGTTGAGCTTCTCCCCGGCCCGCAGGCCGGTGTAGCGGATCTCCACCTCGTCCGCGCCGAGCTGGACCTGTTCGGCGAAGTTGTGGACCAGGTCGACGATCCGGACCGGCTCGCCCATGTCGAGGACGAACACCTCGCCGCCCTCGGCCATCCGCCCGGCCTCCAGGACCAGGCCGACGGCCTCCTCGATGGTCATGAAGAAGCGGGTGACGTCGGGGTGGGTGACGGTCACCGGGCCGCCGCTGCGCAGCTGCTCCTCCAGGACGGAGAGCAGCGAGCCGCGCGAGCCGAGGACGTTGCCGAAGCGGACGGCGGCGAAGACGCCGGTGCCGAGGTTGCGGGCGTCCCGGGCGTTGGCCTGGACGATCAGTTCGGCCAGCCGCTTGCTCGCGCCGAGCACGGACGTCGGGTCGGCGGCCTTGTCGGTGGAGATCAGCACGAAGCGCTCCACGCCGGTGGCGAGCGCGGCCTCGACCAGGTGGTCGGTGCCCAGCACGTTGGACTTGACGGCCTCGCTGGGGTGGCGCTCCAGCAGCGGCAGGTGCTTGTGCGCGGCGGCGTGGAAGACCACGTCGGGGCGCAGGTCGCGGAAGATCTGCTGGATCCGGGGGCGGTCCCGGATGTCGGCGATCACCAGGGACTCGTCGGTGAGCAGCGCCTCGCCCCAGATGTCGAGCTGGAGCCGGTGCAGGTTGGACTCGTCGTGGTCGAGCATGTAGAGCGCGGCGGGCCCGAACGCCTGGACCTGGCGGCACAGTTCGCTGCCGATCGAGCCGCCGGCGCCGGTGACCAGGACGCGGCGGCCCTCGATCACGGTGCGGACGTCCGGGGAGACCACGTGGACCTCGTGCCGGCCGATCAGCCGGTTGACGTCCAGGGTGCGCATGTCGGAGCCGACCACCTCGCGGCGCAGCGCGGACAGGAAGGACGGCAGGTAGCGGACGGCGGCGCCGGCGGCGGCCGCGGCGGTGGCGA
This sequence comes from Kitasatospora sp. NPDC057198, assembly GCF_042670125.1. NCBI lineage: Bacteria > Bacillati > Actinomycetota > Actinomycetes > Kitasatosporales > Streptomycetaceae > Kitasatospora > Kitasatospora sp. NPDC057198. The sequence continues at coordinate 10,482 of NZ_JBHUWH010000188.1, forward strand.
GTTCGCGCACCCGCTGGTGCGGGAGGCCGGGGATGGCGAGGACCACGACCTGGGCGCCGTGGGCGAGGGCCAGGCCGGTGAGGTCGGCGAGCGGGCCGAGGACGGGGCTGCCGGAGACGTCCTGGCCGGCCTTGCCCGGGTCGTCGTCCAGGACCCCGACCGGGTGCAGGCCGAACGCCGGGGTCCGGTCCAGGTCGCGGACCAGGGCGGTCCCGGCGGATCCGGCCCCGACCACCAGGGTGCGCAGGCCGGTCGAACCGGCCCGCTGGGCGGGCAGCGGGGTGCGGGCCCCGGGCGGGCGTGCGGCAGTGCGGTGCGGCGACATCTGACCTCCGGTCTACCTGACTCACGGAGTGGAGCGTGCGGGATGGGGCGGGGCTCGTATCAGCCCGCGCCGGGGCCTGTGGCGGAGGCGACGGTCGGCGGAGGGACGGGAGCGGGAGCGGGGGTGTGCGCGGCCGGCGGTCCGGGCGGGTCGGTGGGCGCGATCCCGGCCCGGCGGGCGACCGCGACCGCCGCGAGCGTGGAGTGCACCCCCAGTTTGCCCAGGACGTTCTGCATGTGGGTGCGGACGGTGTGCGGGGAGAGGAACAGCCGCTCCGCGACGGCCTGCCGGCCGAGGCCGGCGACCATGCAGCGCAGCACCTCCTCCTCGCGGGGGGTGAGCGCGGCGACCAGGCGTTCGCTCTCCGAGCGGTCCCGGCGGGCCGAGGTCAGTTCGCGGACCACGCCGGTGAGCAGCGCGGGCGGCAGGTGCGTCTCGTCCCGCCGGACGCCGCGCACCACGGTCATCAGGGTGCTGAGCGAGCTCTCCCGGGCCACCCAGCCGTGCGCCCCGGCCTGCAGGGCGCGGGCGGCGCGCTGCGGGTCGTCCGCGGCGGCCAGCAGGACGGCCCGCACCTGCGGGTGGGCCCGCCGGATCCGGGCGACCAGGGCGATCCCGTCGGTCAGCGGCCGGGCCTCCTCGGCCCGCCCGCCCGCCGCCCGCCCGCCCGCCGGCCGCGGTGCGCCCGGCTGCGGTGCGCCGGGCTGCGGGTGCGCCCCGGCGGGGGCGCGCCTGGGCGCGGGTAACGAGGTCGGGCCGCGGGTCGGCGGCGGCGCGGCGCCCAGGTCGACGTCGACCAGCACCACGTCGTACGGGCGGTGTTCGGTCACCGCCCGCTCCAGTGCGCGTTCGGCCGCCGCCGCGCTGCCCGCCGCCCCGACGTCCACGTCGGGTTCGGCGGCCAGTGCCGTGGCGAGCGCCTCGGCGAAGATCCGGTGGCCGTCGACCACCAGGACGCGTGTACGCCCCATTCGTCCTTGCCCCCCTGCTCGTGGCCCGACCCCCACCGGTCCGCCACCCAGCCTACGGGCGCGTGCCGGTACGGCGTGGGGGTTTGGTGAAGTTCCTGTACACAGGGTCTTCGGGGGTGGTGGCCGGGCCCGGTGGCGGGCTGGTCAGGCGCGGTGGGCGAGGGTGAACTCCCAGGCGTCGGCGACGATCCGGTCGAGTTCGGGGCGCTTGGGCACCCAGCCCAGGGCCTCGCGGGCGCGGTCGGCGGCGGCGACCAGGACGGCCGGGTCGCCGGGGCGGCGGTCGGCGACCTGCACCGGGATCTCGCGGCCGGTGACCCGCCTGACCGACTCGATGACCTCGCGCACCGAGAAGCCGGTGCCGTTGCCGAGGTTGCAGATCAGGTGCTCGCCGGGCTTGGCGGCGTCCAGCGCCAGCAGGTGGGCCTCGGCCAGGTCGGCGATGTGGATGTAGTCGCGGATGCAGGTGCCGTCCGGCGTCGGGTAGTCCTCGCCGAACACCGCGATGTGCGGGCGCTGCCCGAGCGCGGCCTGGAACACCAGCGGGATCAGGTGCGACTCCGGCTCGTGCCGCTCGCCGTAGCGGCCGTAGGCCCCGGCCACGTTGAAGTAGCGCAGGCTCACCGCGGCCAGGCCGTGCGCGAGGGCCTCGGAGGTGATCAGGTGGTCCACCGCCAGCTTGGTCGCCCCGTAGGCGTTGGTCGGCGAGGTGCGCGCGCTCTCCTCGATCGGCACCTGCTCCGGCTCCCCGTACACGGCCGCGGTCGAGGAGAACACCAGCCTGCCCACACCGGCCTTGCGCATCGCCGCCACCAGCTCGAGCGAACCGGCCACGTTGTTGCGCCAGTACTTCTCCGGGTCCGCCACCGACTCGCCCACCTGCGAGGACGCCGCGAAGTGCAGCACCGCCCCGAACGAGGGGTCCAGCACCTCGGCCGCGTCCTGGATCCGGCCGCGCACGAACTCCGCGCCCTCCGGCACGCCCTCGGCGAACCCGGTCGACAGGTCGTCCAGCACCGTCACCGAGTGCCCCGCCTCCAGCAGGTGCGCCGCCACCACGCTCCCGACGTAGCCGGCTCCGCCCGTGACCAGGTACTTGCTCATGCCCTCTGACCTCCGCGACTTTCGGGTGTTCCTCCCCCGGGAGCATATGGCACCCGCCTGGACGCCCCGTTCAGGCCAGTTGGTCCAGCAGCCCCGTCCGGGCGGCCAGCGCGGCGGCCTCCAGACGGGAGCGGGCCCCGAGCTTGGTCAGCACCCGCTGGACGTGCGTGCGGGCCGTCGACGGGGCGATCCGCATCGCCGCGGCGATCGCCGCGGTGTCCTCGCCGTCCGCGATCCGGGCCAGCACCTGGACCTCCCGCCGGGTGAGCAGCCGCAGCAGCCGCAGCGCCTCGTCGTCCGGCTCCGCCGCCGGCCACAGCAGGTGCTCGAACGCGGCCCGCAGCACGTCCACCGCGACCGCCGCCTCGCCCGCCCGGACCCGCGCGATCGACCGGTCCACCACCTCGATCCGCTCGTCGCTGCGCACGTACCCGGCCGCGCCCGCCGCGAACGCCGCCGCCACCCGCCCCGGCGCACCCAGCGGCCCCAGCACCACCACCGCGATCTCCGGCCGCTCCCGCCGCAGCCGCCGCAGCGGCTCGAACGGGTCCTCCGCCCCGCCGCCCGTCCCCAGCAGGCACACCTCCGGCCGCCGCCCCGCCACCAGTTCCAGGACGGCCCCGCACGGCGAGCCGGTCCCCAGCACCCGGTGCCCGCGCTGCTGCAGGGCGGCCGCCAGCGCCTCGGCCATCAGCCGGTGGTCGTCCACCACCACGAGCCGTGCGCTCATCCCGCGCCCTTCCCTCCCCGGCCAGACAGACGCGCCTCCGGACAGACGCGCCTCCGGACAGACGCACCATCAGAGCGCACAATCGCCCGGCCCGCCAGAGGTCCTCCGGAAGCGGAACCGCGCGAACCCCGGCGCGGCCCGGAAAACGCGGAAGGGCCCGCCGCCCGGCGGGGCCGTCCCGAGCTGAGCGCCCAAGCGGAATAGAAC
>NZ_JBHUWH010000189.1:0-13811 GCF_042670125.1 Kitasatospora sp. NPDC057198
CTCAGGACCACCGCCGGCGCCCGCCGGGCACCCCGTCCGCGCACCTACTCGATGACGCCGGGGTTCGCCTCGCCACCGCGCCAGGTGTCCTCGTCCTCGACCAGGTAGTCGGGGCGGTTCCCCTGGTTCTTCTTCTTGCTGCCGGCGCCACCGGTGCCGCCGTGCATCCCGGCCGCGCCCGCCTGCCCGGCACGCCCCTTCCCGATGCCCGACCCGCCCTCGGTGAACGCCCGGCCGCCGGCACCGCCGGCCTTGGACCCGCCCACCGTGCCGCCGGCCTTGCGCACCAGGCCGCTGCTGCCGCTCTTGCCACCGGCACCACCGCGCGCGCCACCACCGGCACCGCCGTGCATGCCGCCCATCCCGCCGGCACCCATGGCCCCGCGGCCACCGGCCGCACCCGCGCCACCGGCACCCGCGGCACCGGCCGCACCGGCACCCCGGCCCGCCGCACCCGCGGCACCCGAACCACCGGCCGCCCGGCCGCCACCGGCCCCGCCGGTCCCGCCGGTCAGCCCGCTACCGGTCACCCGGCCGGCCCCGCCGAGACCGCCACCACCGGTCACGTACCCGCCACCACCCATCCCCGGCAGGTACGCACCACCACCACCGATCCCGCCACCACCGGCCCCGCCGGCCCCGGAACCACCGCCCGGCAACGTGCCCACCCCACCGGTCCAGCCGCCCCCGGACCCCGTCGGCGGCGTCACCGGCGGCAGCGGGTCGAGCCCGTCGATCCCCGTCCCCGGCGAGTGCACCGGCGGCAGGTGCCCCGGCGCGGGCAGCGTCGACGTGGGAGGAAGCACCGGCACACCCGGGTGCCCAGGCTGCCCCGGCTGCGTGATCCCCGGGAGCGTCTGTCCCGGCAGCGTCTGTCCGGGCTGCGTCGGCAGCGAGGGCGGGAGCATGGCCGGCGGCTTGGCGACGGGGGGCGGGCCGATGGGGCTCACCGGGTTGTGCGGGGGGTCGGGGAAGGGCCTCAGATTGTCGTCCGAGTCGTAAGCAGGCGTCGGCATCGCCTTGGCGGCCTCTTCGTAGTACGGAGCTAGGTACTCCATCGTGCCGATGGCGTACTGGTGCTGGATCTCGGTCGCGGAGAGCTCGTGGCTGTTCTTGTTGACCGCGGTGATCCGGTCCATGCCGCTGGCCAGGTCCGCCTTGAACTGCGCGTCGGAACGGTCGCCCAGGTCGGTGACGTACTTCCAGCCGCTGCTGAGGTGACTCGGGACCTCGATCTTGTCCATGTGTGCCTTGGCCTCCTGCAGGGCACTGGAGGCGGTCTCCATGGCGTACGAGGTGCTGAGTGCATGCTCGGCCGTGTTCTGCAGGCTCTGCTGGATCTGTCCGGCCTTGGCGACGAAACCGTCCGCTGCCGCTCCTTCCCAGTTGGCCACCGCGTGCTCCACTGCCTGCCGAAGGTCGTCGGCAGCAGCCCTCAGATCCGAGCTGGTCGTACTCCAGTGCTCGGCGGCCTTCTTGAGGTTGTCCGGCCGCGCGTGCGAGAGCATCGCCTTGAGCGGGATCAGGGCCTGGTCCGCATACTCCGGGAAACGCTGCGTCATGTCAGCTCAACTCCTGCCTGTACTTGAGCATCTCCGCCGAGTTGTTCGCTTCCTGGCTCTTGTAGGCGTTGGTGACCGTGTGCGCCTTGTCCCCGAAGTCACTGATCAGCTTGTTCAGCTTGTTGATGGTGTCGGTCAGCCAGTCCTGCATCCCGGAGTGAGCCTCGTGAAGGTTCCTGGCATGGCTGAAGTTGGACCCGAAATCGGACGCGGCGACCTCAGTGCCGTGGGCGCTCTTCTCAGCTGTCTGAGCCGTGTTCTGCTGGATGATCCGCAGTCGTCTGACGACCGCCTCCAGCTCATCCGTATTGACGCGGTAGCCGTCGGCCATTCGGCCTTCTCCTCCCCCTGGAGTGTGTGGATGGTTCCCCGTTCGATTGCCCCGCCAACCAGCGCTGTGGGCACGCCGGTTGGAGCATTCGATCGTATCGCTTGTGTGGTACGCACACCCATACGCCGTCAGCGCCGGGACTGGCCACCGTCCGAACCGTACGGGTTCTGGTAGGAGTTCGGCTGCGGCGGGTAGCCGGGCGGCGGGGCCTGTCCCCCGTACTGCTGCGGGTAGCCGGGCGGCTGGCCCCCCGGCCAGTTCGGCGGCGCCCCGTACGGGGGCTGTCCCTGCATCGGGACAACCGCCGGGCGGCGACGCTTCTTCGCCGCCAGGACGATGATCACGATCACGATCAGCACCACGACGACAGCGCCGGCAGCGGCGATGAGGAGACCGGCTCCGGGCCCGTCGCTCTGGGCGATCCCGTCCAGTCCGGAACCCGCACTCGTCGACCCGGTCCCATCGCCCCCAGTACCGGCTCCGGTTCCCGATGTGGCAGCGGAAGTGGCCCCACCACTCCCTTTGGACGCCTCCGCGTAAGGACCGCCCAACGGTCCTTGCGCGGGCCCTGCGGGAATGTCCTTGGTCAACGCGTCGTACGGGGACAGGACCCCGTAGCCGTAGTGCGGATCGGGGAGCTTCGCCCCCTGCAGGGACGCCGGCACCTTCGCCGACTTGACCAACCGCTCCGCCACCTGTCCGGCCGTCAGGTTCGGGAACTTCGCCCGTACCAGCGCCGCCGTACCAGAGACGAACGCGGTCGAATCGGACGTCCCGTCACCGATGCCGTACTGACCTCCGGGAGTCGCACCGACGATGCCCACGCCCGGCGCCGAAATCAGCACCTGGGATCCGTAGTTCGAACTCGCCCAGATTTTGCCCGTCTTTTCGGTGGCACCGACCGCGAGCACACCCGGCTCGTTCCCCGGAGTGTGCACCCCTTCCACTCCGTCGTTCCCGGTGGCCCCGACGATCAGCACGTCGTGCTGCGCCGCGTACGCCACCGCTTCGGTCAGGTCCCGGTCCGACTTCGGCTTGCCGAGTCGGCCCACCGAGAGGTTGATGACCTTGGCACCGTGCTCGACCGCCCACTTGATGCCGGAGGGAACGGCGTCCGCGCCGTCCGGCGAGTCCTTGTAGACCGGCAGGACCTTCGCCCCCGGCGCGATGCCGATGACTCCCACCCCGTCACCGTGGCCGTGCCCGACGATGTGACTCGCCATCGACGTCCCGTGCGGCACGGTGGGCTTGGTGTTCTCGCCCTTTTCGCTCTGGTCGTACCCGGGCAGCACCGACCCCGCGATGTCCGGATGCGTGGCGTCGACACCGGAGTCGATCACCGCGACGATCACCCCGTCACCCTTGCTGACCGACCACACCTTGTCGTAGTTGAAGTAGGAGATCTCCCACTCCGCGTCCCGCACCTGGTCCGCCGACGCCGCAGGCGCCCCCGCGAACAGCGTGCCCGCCGTCAGCGCGACCGCGCCGAGCGCGGCCGCCAGCCTGGTCAGCCTCATCAAACACCCCGTCAGTCGACAGCCCGTTCGCCCTAGCAGTGCCCCCGGAACGCGGGACGGTCCCGATCGTATCGTCCGCTATCCGTCCCACTACAGCGTCCTGTGACGGGACCGCTACATTTCACCGAACCATGACCTACTGCCAACCGCCGCCCTGATGGGGCTGCTGATAAGGCGTCTGCTGCTGCGGCGGCCCGTAGTACGGCGGCTGCTGTTGCACGGGCGGCCAGCCCTGGCCCGGCGGGTACGGCTGCGGGACGGGAGGGACGAAGCGTGCACGGCGCCAGCTCCTGGAGACCAGCACCACGACCAGGAGGACCAGCAGCAGCAAGACCACGGCGCCCCCGCCCGCCACGACGAGCAGACCGGCTCCGGGACCGTCGTCCTTGGCCATCTCCTGAAGCCCGGGATCCCCGCTCCCCGTTCCGACCCCGCTGTCTCCGGAACCTGTCCCGGCTCCCGAGGTGGCTGCGGGAGTGGCTCCGCCGCCCCCGGCCGACGACTTCGCGTAAGGACCGCCCAGCGGGCCCTGCGGAGGGCCGACGGGAATGTCCTTGGTCAGCGCGTCGTACGGCGACAGGATCCCGTAGCCGTAGTGCTGATCGGGAAGCTTCGCCCCTTGCAGAGCGGCCGGCACCTTCGCCGACTTGACCAGTCGCTCCGCCACCTGCCCCGCCGTCAGGTCCGGGAACTTCGCCCGCACCAGCGCCGCCGCACCCGAGACCAGCGCGGTCGAGTTCGACGTCCCGTCAGCGATGCAGTACTGGTTGCCGGAGCACTCGCCGGCCCCGACGATGTCCGTGCCCGGCGCCGTCACCAACAGCGACGAACCGTAGTTCGACCTCGCCCAGACCGTCCCCGCCTTGTCGGTGGCACCGACCGCGAGCACGCCCGGCTCGTTCGCCGGACTGGCAACCGCGGTTCCGTCGTTCCCCGAGCCCGCGACGATCAGCACGTCGTGCTGTGCCGCGTAAGCCACCGCCTCGGTCAGCTTCGCGTCGCTCCCCGGCCTGCCCGCGTCGGCCAGCGAAACGTTGATGACCTTGGCGTTGTGGTCGACCGCCCACCTGATGCCTTCCGGAACCATGTCGGCCTTGCTAGCCGTGCCCTTGTAGATCGGCAGGATCTTCGCCCCCGGCGCGATCCCCATGATCCCTTCCGCGGCCCCGGCACCGTGGCCGTGGCCGGCGATGAGGCTCGCCATGCCCGTCCCGTGAGAATCGGTGGGCTTGGTGTTCTTGTCGCTACCGCTCCGGTCGTACCCGGGCAGGACCGAACCCGCGAGGTCCGGGTGCGAGGCGTCGACACCGGAGTCGATCAGCGCGACGATCACCCCGTCGCCCTTGCTGACCGACCACGCCTTGTCCATGCCGAAGTAGGTGTTCTGCCACTCCGCGTCCCGCACCTGGTCCGCCGACGCCGTCGGCGCCCCCGCGAACAACGTGCCCGCCGTCAGCGCGGTCGCACCGAGCGCCGCCGCCAGCCTGGTCAGCCTCATCAAACACCCCGTCAGTCAACGCCCGCTCGCCCCGGCAACGCCCCCGGTCCGCAGGACGGCCCCGATCGTATCGTCCGCTATCCGTCCCACCACAACGCCCTGTGACGAGGCCGCTACATTTCACCGAACCGCGGCCTACTGCCAACCGCCGCCCTGATGAGGCTGCTGATAAGGCGTCTGCTGTTGCGGCGGCCCGTAGTACGGCTGCTGCTGTTGCACGGGCGGCCCGTAGTACGGCTGCTGCTGTTGCACGGGCGGCCAGCCCTGGCCCGGCGGGTACGGTCCCGGAACGCCGACCAGGGGCTGCGGCCCCGACGTGCGGCGTCGCTTCCGGCTGTTCGCCGCCGCGATCACGACGACCACGACGAGCACCACCACCAGAGCGCCGGCAACGCCCACGATCAACGGCAGGGACGACTTCGACGATGACTGCTTGATGCCGGTCACCGCTTCCGGGGAGGACAACCCGTCCGAGCCGGCAGCACCACCGCCGCCCGGCCCACCCGGCGTCTCGACGGTCGCGGACGGAGTCGCCCCCGCACCGGCAGCAGCACCGGCGGCGGCCAACGGCCCCTGGGCCGACCCGGCCGGAACGTTCGCGGTCAGGGCCTCGTACGGCCGCACGACGCCGTAGCCGTAACGGAGGTCCGGCAGTTGGGAGACGCCGGCCGGAGCAGCAGCCGTCTTCACCAGCCGCTCAGCCACCTGGCCGGGTGTCAGGTCCGGGTACTTGGCGAACACCAACGCCGCCGCAGCAGAAACGTACGCGGTGGCGTCCGAAGTGCCGCTGGCGATGCAGTACGAGTTGCTGCAGGGCCCCGTGCTCGTGGGCGCGGCCGTCACGATGTCCACGCCCGGTGCCGTCAGCAGGACTTCGGGGCCGTAGTTCGACTTCGACCAGATCTTCTGGTTCTTGTCCACCGCACCGACCGCCAGCACTCCGGGGGTGTTCGCCGGCGTACGGACCGGACCTGCGTCGTTGCCCGTGCCCGCCACAACCAGCACCTTGTGCTGGAGGGCGTAGGCCACCGCGTCCGCGAAGTCGGCCGGGCCGCTCACCGTGGTGACCTGGGAGATGTTGATGACCTTGGCGCCGTGGTCGACCGCCCACTTGATGCCTTCCTGCATGGCACCGCCGTCGCCCCGGTAGACCGGCAGGATCTTCACCCCGGGCGCGAGGCCGACCACGCCCCCGTCACCACCGTGGCCGTGGCCCGCGATCAGGCTCGCCATGCCCGTCCCGTGCTCGTCGGTCGGCTTGAGCTCCCTGCCCTGATCCTCCGGGTCGTACCCGGGCAGCAGGGAACCTGCCAGGTCCGGGTGGTTCGCGTCGATCCCGCTGTCGATCACCGCGACGATCACGCCGTCGCCCTTGCTGACCGACCACACCTTGTCCAGGTCGAAGTAGACGTTGGCCCACTGCCCGTCCCGCACCTGGTCCGCCGACGCCGTCGGCGCCCCCGCGAACAACGTGCCCGCCGTCAGCGCGGTCGCACCGAGCGCCGCCGCCAGCCTGGTCAGCCTCATCAAACACCCCGTCAGTCAACGCCCGCTCGCCCTGGCAACGCCCCCGGTCCGCAGGACGGCCCCGATCGTATCGTCCGCTATCCGTCCCACCACAACGCCCTGTGACGGGACCGCTACATTTCACCGAACCGCGGCCTACTGCCAACCGCCGCCCTGATGAGGCTGCTGATAAGGCGTCTGCTGCTGCGGCGGCCCGTAGTACGGCGGCTGCTGTTGCACGGGCGGCCAGCCCTGGCCCGGCGGGTACGGCCCCGGGGCAGGAGGAGCGAAGCGTGCACGGCGCCGGCTCCTGGAGACCAGCACCACGACCAGGAGGACCAGCAGCAGCAAGAGCACGGCGCCCCCGCCCGCCACGACGAGCAGGCCGGCTCCGGGACCGTCGTCCTTGGCCATTTCGTGCAGGCCGGACCCGGCACTCGCAGCCCCGGCTCCCCCGCCCTTGGGGGCGGTTCCCGCGCTCGGGGTGGCGGCGGGAGTGACCTCACCGCCGCTCGACGCCTTCGCGTAAGGACCGCCCAGCGGGCCCTGCGGAGGCCCGGCGGGAATGTCCGCGGTCAGCGCGTCGTACGGCGACAGGATGCCGTACCCGTAGCGCGGATCAGGGAGCTTCGCCCCTTGTAGCGCGCCCGGCACCTTCGCCGACTTGACCAACCGCTCCGCCACCTGCCCCGCCGTCAGGTCCGGGAACTTCGCCCGCACCAACGCCGCCGCACCGGAGACGTACGCGGTCGCTTCCGAGGTGCCGTCGCCGATGCAGTACTTCCCGTCCGCGCAGGCATTGACGATGTCCGCACCGGGAGCGGAGATCTTCACCTCGGCACCGGAGTTCGCCCTGGGCCACACCGCGCCGGTTCTGTCCACCGCGCTCACGGCGAGCACTCCGGGCTCGTTGCCGGGGCTGTCCACGGTCTTGAGGGATTCGTTGCCCGCCGCCCCCACGATGAGCACGTCGTGCTCCGCCGCGTAGGCGACCGCTCCGGTCAGATCGGGCCTGGAACCTGCCTGCGCACTGGTTCCCAGGGAAAGGTTGATGACCTTGGCACCGTGGTCGACCGCCCACTTGATGCCCTCCGGGACCGCGCTGACGGCGTCCGGGTTCCCCTTGTAGACAGGAAGGATCCTCGCGCCCGGCGCGATGCCGACGATCCCGTCCCCGCTGCCGTGACCGTGCGCCGCGATGATCCCGGAGATCGAAGTACCGTGGTCGTCCGTGGGATGCGTGTTGAGCCCCTGGCCGCCCGGGTCGTACCCGGGCAGCACCGAACCCGCGAGGTCCGGATGCGTGGCATCGACTCCGCTGTCGATCACCGCGACGATCACGCCGTCGCCCTTGCTGACCGACCACACCCGGTCCATGCCGAAGTAGGCGTTCACCCACTGCCCGTCCCGCACCTGGTCCGCCGACGCCGTCGGCGCCCCCGCGAACGTCAGCAGCAGTGCCGGCAGCAGCGTGCCGGCCAGTGCCCTCCTCATGGGCGTGTCCCCCCTGTGTCGGTGTGCCGGTCCCCTCCCCGGGACGCGGCACGGGGATCGTATCGCTCACACACGGCCCGGCCCGGGGCGGGGAAAGCGGCCAGTGGGGGTGGTGGGGCGCTGTGCTATGAATGGCGCGTCATCCATCCAGGGGGGGATCCCGTGACGTACCCGCCGCAGCCCGGCGTGCCCGATCCTGGGCAGTCGGCGCCGGTCTACCAGCAGCCGCCTTTCCCGCAGCAGGCGTACCCGCAGCAGGCCTACGGCCAGCAGGCGTACGGTCAGCAGCCGTATCCGCAACAGCCTTATCCGGGGCAGCAGTTCGCGCCCTACGGGCAGCCGGGCCAGCAGCCGCCGCCCCGGCGGGGCGGGGTGGGGCGGAAGCTGGCCTGCCTGGGGGTGGCGGTGGTCCTGCTGCTGGGGGCGGCGGTGGGCGGTGTGGTGCTGCTGCGCACGGTCGGGCGGCAGCCGCGGCTGGAGCCGTTGCAGTCCGGGGCCGAGCCGTGGCAGAAGGTCGCGGACGGGCTGACGAAGGCGCTGGCGGCGAAGGACGAGGAGGCGTTCGTCAGGCCGTTCGCGGCGGGGCCGACCCGGGAGAAGCAGCGGAAGGTGTTCCGCAACCTGGTCAAGATCCCCTGGGAGAAGGCCAGTTGGGAGAGCGGCCTGGTGGTGAACGGGCGGCTGTCGATGAACTTCGTGCACCAGGTGAAGGGGGTGGACAACTTCCCGATCAACGAGCGGTACGAGTGGAAGGTGCCGGGCCCCGACTCGACGGCGGACGGGAAGGGCCCCACGGCGGCGGCGGTCGCCGACGGCGCGGAGGTGGTCACCGAGGTCAGCGGCCCCACGGACGGCCAGGGCAAGAACATGGACGACGGCTACTACCCGGCCCCGTGGGACGCGTACGACGAGCTGTCGGTGCAGGTCCGGGACCACCTGGTGGCGGTGTCCGACAAGGCCCAGGAGGCCGAGCTGAACCGGGACATCGACCTGCTCGCGCAGGCCGGGAAGGACGACCTGGCGGCCTGGCAGAAGTGCGCGCCGGCGTCGACCGGCAAGACCGAGGCGGCCAAGGGCTTCTTCGTGGTGCTGGAGAAGAACCGGGAGGTCTACAACAAGCTGTACCACGGCGACGGGAAGCCGAACGACAGCCTGGAGGCCGGCGTCAACATGCAGGTCTGGGCCGCGACCTCGGCGCAGCCGGAGCCGGGCCGGCCGGTGGTCGGCAGCAGCCGGATCGTGATGGACACCAGCGACGGCCGTTTCATGGGCAAGCAGTGGCAGGCGGGCGTGACGGACATCGGCCGGCACGAGATGGCGCACGCGACCGTCGCCACGCTGTCCTTCTCGGACGGGACGTACACCGCGCCGGACCGCCGGCAGGACTGGGTCGCCGAGGGCTTCGCCGAGTACATGGCGCTGCGCGGCAAGGACGACCGGGCCCGCCAGGAGCTGGCCGTCCTGAAGCAGGTCCCCTTCGACGGGAAGCTGCCCGGCAGCACGAGCGACTTCTACGCCTACGAGGCCGCGCCGCGCGCCGCGAACTACGCGCTGGCCGGCGACGTGCTGCGGTACATGGCGTCGAAGTACGGGGACGCCAAGGTCTGCGGGTTCGTGGCGGCGCAGTACGCCCAGCCGAAGGAGTACGAGCAGCAGATCACCGCGGCGACCGGGCAGTCCCTGGAGCAGTTCCAGTCGGCGTGGGCGGCGCACGTCCGCTCGACCGTGCAGGACCTGCACTGACGGCCCCCGCGCGGACGGCGGGTCCGGCGGCGGGCCCGCCGGCCACCCGCCGGCGGGCCCGGAGCGGGCGCCGTCAGACCAGGACGGTCGCGTCCTCCGGCGGGATCGGCAGCCGGCCGACCGGCAGCCCGGTGGCGGCCCGGACGGAGGCGGCGACCGCGGCGGGGGCGACCACGGCGGGCACCGCGCTGACGGCCTTGGCGCCGAACGGGGCGACCACGTCGCGTTCCTCCAGCAGGGCGGCGATCCGGACGCCGGGGGTGTCGAGCGCGGTGGGGAGCCGGTAGCCGGTGAGCGAGGCGTTGACGGGGACGCCGCCCTCGGTGCGCAGGTTCTCCAGCAGGGCGAGTCCGACGCCCTGGGCCACGGCGCCCTCGATCCGGTCCTCGATCTGCCGGGGGTTGAGGGCCCGGCCGACGTCCTGGGCGACGGTGACGTCGACGACCCGGACGGCGCCGAGTTCGATGTCGACGTCGACGACGGCGCGCATCGCGCAGAACGCGATGGAGACGAAGGCGTCGCCCTGCCCGGTCTCGGGGTCGAGCGGTTCGGTGGGGTGCGGGCGGCACTGGGCGGTGGCCCAGAGCTCGCGGCCCTCCAGGGCCTCGCCGACCGGCATGCCGAGCACGCCGTCGTAGGAGGTGATCTTGCCGTCGTTGATGGTGAGCAGTTCGACGGACATGCCGAAGTCGGCGGCGATCGGCTGGAGCATCTGGTGGCGGACCATCAGCGCGGCCCGCTCGACGGCGCCGCCGGAGACCCAGGTGTGCCGGCCGCGGGCGGACGGGCCGGCCGCGGACTGGTCGGAGTCGACGGGCGCGATGTACACCTCGCTGACGCCGAGCACCGACTGGACGATCTGCCGGGCCAGGGTGGCGAAGCCCTGCCCGGAGTCGACGGCGGCGCAGATGACGGTGGCGTGGTCGCCGGAGACCCGGACGGTCGCGGTGGCGACCTCGTCCTCGCCCTCGGCGCCGAGCATGTGCACCATGCCCACCGCGTAGCCGATGCCGCGCCGCACCGCGGCGGGGTCGCCCGCGCCGCCGGGGCCGCCGGGCAGCAGCCAGTCGGCCTCGGGGTCGTCGAGCGGGAGGGCGGGCAGCGGGGTGGTGTCGAGCGCGTCGAGCAGGGCCGCGACGGGGGCGGGGCAGGTGACGGCCTGGCCGGTGGGCAGCGGGTCGCCGGTGGTCATGGCGTTGCGGCGGCGGATCTCCACCGGGTCGACGCCGAGCTGCTTGGCGAGCTGGTCGAGCTGCGACTCGTACGCGAAGCAGGTCTGCAGGGCGCCCTCGCCGCGCATCCGGCCGGCCGGCGGGTTGTTGGTGCGCACCGCCCAGGCGTCGACGAAGACGTTGGGGCAGGTGTAGGGGCCGACCGAGAAGGCGACGGCGGAGGCCAGCGCCTCGGCGGAGACGTCGGCGTAGGCGCCGCCGTCGAGCAGGATCTGCGCCTCGACCTTGACCAGCCGGCCCTCGGCGTCGGCGTGGTGGCGGTAGCGGAGCAGGGCGGGGTGCCGGGTGGGGTGGGCCTGGAAGGACTCGGCGCGGGTGAGGGCCATCTTGACGGGCCGTCCGGTGCGCAGCGCGAGCAGGGCCAGGGTGACCAGGAAGGAGAGGTCCTCGCGGTCGCTGGTGGCGCCGGGGACGCCGGTGACGACGAGGCGGACCCGGTCGGGGTCGATGCCGAGGCAGGCGGCGGTGCGGTCGCGGTCGCCGTGCGGGTCGGTGGAGGACAGGTGCAGTTCGACGCCGCCGTCGGGGCGGGGCACGGCGAGGCCGGCTTCGGCGCCGATCGGGGCCGGGTCCTGCCGGCCGACCTGGTAGAGGCCCTCGACGACGATCTCGCCGACCGCGTCCGGGTCACCGGTGCGCAGCGGCAGGTGGCGCAGCAGGTTGCCGTCGGGGTGCAGCGGGGGGGCGTGGAAGGCGGCCTCGGGGTCGGTGACGGGTTCCAGCGGCTCGTACTCGACCAGGATCGCGGCGGCGGCCAGCCGGGCGGTGTCGGGGTGGTCGGCGGCGACGGCGGCGACGGGTTCGCCGTGGTGGCGCACGACGCCGGCGGCGAGCACCGGGCGGTCGGCGGTGACCGGTCCGCCGGGGGCGCCGTCGGGGGTGCCGTCGGGGCCCGCGGGCAGGTCGGCGGCGGTGACCACGGCGTGCACGCCGGGGATGGCGAGGGCGGGGGCGGTGTCCACCGAGAGGATCCGGGCGTGCGGGTGCGGGGAGCGCAGCACGGCGCCCCAGAGCAGCCCCTCGGCCCACAGGTCGGCGGCGTACGGGTAGATGCCGAGGGCCTTGGGCAGGGCGTCGGTGCGCAGCGGGGAGGTGCCGAGGCCGGTGGTGCCGGTCTCGTGGTCCGCGGGGGCGGCCGCCGGGAGCTCGGTGGCGGAGGTCATGCGTTCTCGTCCTCGGGGAGGCGGATGCCGTGGGCGGGGGTGGCGTCGTAGCCGGGGTACTGGGTGCCGTAGCCGTCGGTGGCGTAGACGGTGTCGTCGTAGGGGCCGGCGTCCCGGTAGGTGGTGGTGCCGAACGGGTCGGTTCCGTGCGGGGCGGTGCCGTGCGGGGCGGTGCCGTGGGGGTCGCTGCCGCGGAGGTCGGTGCCCGGGGCGTCGTAGCCGGGGGCGTGCTGCCAGTCGGCGGGGACGGGGGTGCCGTGCGGCGGGGTGGGCGGGTAGGCGTAGCCGCCGGTGCGCGGGGTCTCGCCCTGGGGCTGGGCGGGGATCAGCTGGTCGGCCTCGTGCCAGAGTTCGGAGTCGGCGTACAGCGGGAGTTCGCCGGCCCGGTCGGGGTGCGGCGGTTCGGCGGCGGCCGGGGCGCCGGGGCCGGTGGCCGGGGGTGCCTGGTCGGCGGCCTGTTCGGCGGCGTCGAGTTCGGCCTCCAGGGCGGCTTCGCGGGCGTCGGCGACGGCCTGGACGGCGGCGAGCGCGCCGCGGTAGCCGGTGCAGCGGCACAGGTTGCCGCAGAGCGCCTGGCGGGCCTCGACCTCGCCGGGGCGGTGGTTGCGCTGCAGCAGGTCGTGCACGGCCATGGCGAGGCCGGGGGTGCAGTAGCCGCACTGGACGGCGCCGGAGTCGGCGAGCGCCTGCTGGACGTCGCTGGCGCCGCCCGCGCCGGACAGGCCCTCGACGGTGCCGATCTCGCTGTCGGCGGCGAGCGCGGCGGGCACCAGGCAGCCGTTGACCAGCTGCCCGTCGACCTGGACGGTGCAGGCCCCGCACTCGCCCTGTTCGCAGCCGTCCTTGGCGCCGGCCAGGCCGAGCCGTTCGCGCAGCACGTACAGCAGGCTCTCGCCGATCCAGGCGTCGGTGACGGGCCGGTCGACGCCGTTGACGCGCAGCGTGTACGAGGCGGTGGGGCGCACGTCGCCGGTGAGCGCCCCGGGGTGGTTCAGCAGTTCTTCCGTCACTTGAGCGCCCTTCCCAGTGCCCGGCGGGCCAGCACCGCCACGGTACGCCGCAGGCGGGCGGCGTCCGCGCCCGCCCCCTCTCCGTGCGCCCCGCCCTCGGGGACGCACGCCCCGGCCACGTACTCGCCGAAGGCGGCGAGCGCGGCGGGGTCGATCAGGACCGCTCCCTCGGCGCCGCGGGCGTCCCAGTCGATGCAGCCGGCCACCCAGTTCTCGGCCTCCAGCGGCCGGAGCGGGACGGGGGCGACGGCGCCGACGGCGCAGCGCACGCCGCGGCGGGCGGGGTCGAGGACGAGGGCGACGGAGGCGGCGGCGCGGGCCGGGCCGCTGCGGCCGGTGGACTTCAGGAAGACCTGGGGGGCGTGCAGCAGCGGGACCCGCACCCAGGTGAGGAGTTCGCCGGGGCGCAGCGGGTCGAGCCCGGTGAGCAGGTGGCTGATCGGCACCTCGCGGACGGCGCCGGCGCGGGCGAGGGTGGCGGTGGCCTCCAGGGCGGCGAGCACCGGGAGGGTGTCGCCGGCCGGGGCGCCGGTGGCGATGTTGCCGCCGAGGGTGCCGACGTTGCGCACCTGCGGGGGTCCGGCGGTGCGGGCGGCGTCGGCGAGGGCGGGGATGAGCGCGGCGAAGTCGGGGCGGTCCATCCGGGCGTGGGTGAGTGCGGCGCCGAGGACCGCGGTGCCGCCCTCCTCGTAGCGCCAGCCCCGCAGTTCGGTGTAACGGCCGAGTCCGATCAGCCCCGCGGGTCGCAGCCCCCC
>NZ_JBHUWH010000190.1:0-13714 GCF_042670125.1 Kitasatospora sp. NPDC057198
GGCGGGGTCAGCCGGTCGGCAGGGCGAGGATCCCGGCGCCGTAGTAGTCGTGCCGGCAGCCGAACGGCAGGGTGCGGGCGCAGTTGTCGGCGGCGGCGCGGGAGAGCGCGGCGGTGATCCGCCCGGGGTCCCAGTCGGGGTGCTGGGCGGCGACCACGGCGACGGCGCCGGTGACGTGCGCGGCGGACATCGAGGTGCCGGCCAGGGCGGCGTAGCGGCCGCCGGGCCAGTCGGAGACGACCGCGCCCTGGGTGCCGCCGTCGGGGTCGCCGCCGGGGGCGGCGATGGAGACCTTGCCGCGGCCGTAGTTGCTGTACGAGGTGGGCAGGCCGGTGCGGTCGACGGCGGTGACGGTGACCACGCCGGGCAGTTCGCCGGGCAGCCGGATGCACTCGGTGCCCAGCCGCCGGTCCTCCGGGGGGCCGGTGGTGCGGTCGTTGGGGCTGCGCCGGTCCTCGCGGCCGGCGTTGAGGTCCTGCCCGTCGTTGCCCGCGGAGGCGACCACCACGGCGCCCTTGCGCTGGGCGTAGGCGACGGCCCGGCCGACGGCGGCGGCCAGCGCGGCCTGGTCGGCGTCCTCGGGGCAGTTGTACTTCCACGGGTCGGCGAAGTAGCTGTCGTTGATCGCCCGGGCGCCGTGGTCGGCGGCCCAGAGCATGCCGCAGACGATGTTCTCGGCGTAGTACTGGCCGAGCGGTCCGAGCAGCCGGACGGCGGCGATCCGCACGCCGGGGGCGACGCCGGTGACGCCGTGGCCGTCCCGGGCGGCGCCGACGATCCCGGCGACGTGGGTGCCGTGGCCGCTCTCGTTGATCGCGTCGTCGGGCCGCCAGGCGCCGCTGCGGGAGTCGGGGCGGCCGTCGGCGCAGGACGCGGAGGCGGCCGGGTCGACGGCGGCCCGCAGGTCGGGGTGGGTGTCGTCGACGCCGGAGTCCAGCACCGCGACGGTGACCCCGGCCAGCTGCTGGGCGGTGGGCAGCGCGCCGGCCCGGTCGGCGGAGGGCGTGCCGGCGCCGGCGGCGACCGGCGGGCGCAGCAGGGCGGCGGCGTGCCCGGTGGGGCGGTCGAGGGCTCCGATCATGGCGAGGTTCCAGTCGGACTGCTCGCCGGGGTCGGGCACGGTGGCGGTGGAGTCGTCGGCGCCCTCCGCCAGGTTCGCGCCCTCCGCCGCGTCGTCGGCGGCGGGACCCAGGCCGGCGGGCCCCGGATCGGCGGGCCCCGGGTCGGCGGGTCGCGGGCCGGCGACCGTCCGGGTGCCGTCGCCGCCGTCGCCGCCGTCGCCGCCGGTGAACCCGGAGCCGGCCAGCGGCCGGGGCGGCGAGGGCACCGGCACGGTGCGGGTGGCGCCGACGGCGGCTATCCCGGGCTGCCGGCGCAGCTCCGCGGCGAACCGCGGGCCGGCGTAGGCGAGCACCGCGCCGATCTGCGGGTAGTCCTGGACGACCTTGCCGCCGAGCGCCCGGGTCCGGTCGGCGGCGTGCTCGGCGCCCTGCGCGTCGGTGCGCTCGTCCAGCACCAGGTAGCTGAGGTAGGTGCCGCCGGTGCCGGTGACGTACGGGACGGCGCCGCCGAGCAGCAGTCCGGTGAGCAGCGTCGCGCCGAGCACCCGGACGCTGCGGCGCCGACGGGTGGCGGGGGTGCTGCTGGGGGCCTGGCTCACCTGCTCCATCGCACGGTCTCCGCTCGTCAGGCAGGGCCGGACGCCGGGAAGTCGGGTCCGGATCCTCACGATATGAGCGATTTGTACGATTTGCTGCACGGGATTGGGTCAGACGGTGACCGTTCCGTGACCTGTCAGCGTGTCGGG
Source organism: Kitasatospora sp. NPDC057198 (assembly GCF_042670125.1). NCBI lineage: Bacteria > Bacillati > Actinomycetota > Actinomycetes > Kitasatosporales > Streptomycetaceae > Kitasatospora > Kitasatospora sp. NPDC057198. Next base: position 1,808 of record NZ_JBHUWH010000190.1, read on the forward strand.
GCACCATGGGGTCATGGCCATCTCCGACGCCGATCCGCTGCAGGGTTTCGCCCCGGCCACCCGGGCCTGGTTCACCGGGGCGTTCGCCGCGCCCACCGAGGCGCAGTCCCGGGCCTGGTCCGCCATCGGGCTCGGGACGGACGTGCTGGTGGTCGCCCCGACCGGCTCCGGCAAGACGCTGGCGGCCTTCCTCTCCGCGCTGGACCGGCTGGCCGCCGACCCGCCCCCGGCCGACCCGAAGCGCCGCTGCCGGGTGCTCTACGTCTCCCCGCTGAAGGCCCTCGCGGTCGACGTCGAGCGCAACCTGCGCGCCCCGCTGGCGGGCCTGCGGCAGGCCGCCGTCCGGCTGGGCCTGCCGGAGCCCGAGGTCCGGGTCGGCGTCCGCTCCGGCGACACCCCGGCCGCCGAGCGCCGGAAGTTCGCCACCCAGCCGCCGGACATCCTGATCACCACCCCCGAGTCGCTGTTCCTGCTGCTCACCTCCGCCGCCCGGGAGGCGCTGCGCGGCGTCGACACGGTGATCCTGGACGAGGTGCACGCGGTGGCCGGGACGAAGCGCGGCGCGCACCTGGCGCTCAGCCTGGAGCGGCTGGACGAGCTGCTGGAGCGCCCGGCCCGCCGGATCGGCCTGTCGGCCACCGTCCGCCCGGTCGAGGAGGTGGCGCGCTACCTGAGCCCTCAGCGCGGCGCGGCGATCGTCCGGCCCGGCGGCGACAAGCGCTTCGACCTGTCCGTGGTCGTCCCCGTCCCGGACCTGGCGGACCTGCCCGCCGCGCCCGCCGAGGAGGACGACCCGCAGCGGCAGTCCTCGATCTGGCCGCACGTCGAGGAGCGGATCGTCGACCTGGTGCAGGCGCACCGCTCGACCATCGTGTTCGCCAACTCCCGCCGGCTGGCCGAGCGGCTGTGCAACCGGCTGAACGAAATCGCCCACGAGCGGGCCACCGGCGCCCCGCTGCCCGGGGCGCACGCGCCCGCCGAGCTGATGGGCGGCTCGGGGGCGGCCGCGGGCGCGCCGCCGGTGCTGGCCCGGGCGCACCACGGCTCGGTCTCCAAGGAGCAGCGGGCGCTGGTGGAGGAGGAGTTGAAGGCCGGCCGGCTGCCCGCCGTGGTGGCCACCTCCAGCCTGGAGCTGGGCATCGACATGGGCGCGGTCGACCTGGTGGTGCAGGTCGAGTCGCCGCCCTCGGTCGCCTCCGGCCTGCAGCGGGTCGGCCGGGCCGGCCACCAGGTCGGCGCGGTCTCCCGGGGCGTGTTCTTCCCCAAGTACCGGGGGGACCTGGTGCAGTCCGCCGTGGTCACCGAGCGGATGCGCAGCGGCCGGATCGAGGCCCTGCGGGTGCCCCGCAACCCGCTGGACGTGCTGGCCCAGCAGCTGGTCGCGATCACCGCGCTGGACGTCTGGGACGTCGACGAGCTGCTCGCCCTGTGCCGCCGGGCCGCCCCGTTCGCCACCCTCCCGCAGTCCGCGTTCGACGGCGTGCTGGACATGCTGGCCGGCCGCTACCCGTCCGACGCCTTCGCCGAGTTGCGCCCCCGCCTGGTCTGGGACCGCGTGGCCGGCACGGTCACCGGCCGCCCCGGCGCCCAGCGCCTGGCCGTCACCTCCGGCGGCACCATCCCCGACCGCGGCCTGTTCGGCGTCTTCATCGCGGGCACGGACCCCAAGAAGGGGGGCGGACGGGTGGGCGAGCTGGACGAGGAGATGGTCTACGAGTCCCGGGTGGGGGACGTCTTCACCCTGGGCACCACCTCCTGGCGGATCCAGGAGATCACCCACGACAAGGTGCTGGTCACCCCCGCCCCCGGTGTCCCGGGCCGGCTGCCGTTCTGGAAGGGCGACACCCTCGGCCGCCCGCTCGAACTCGGCCGCGCGGTGGGCGCGTTCGTCCGCGAGGTCGGCGCGCTGGAGCCGGCGGCGGCCACCGAGCGGCTGCGCGCGGCCGGCCTGGACGACTGGGCGGCCGGCAACCTGCTCGCCTACCTCGCCGAGCAGCGCGCCGCCTGCGGCCACCTGCCGGACGACCGCACCATCGTGGTCGAGCGGTTCCGCGACGAGCTCGGCGACTGGCGGATCGTCGTGCACTCCCCGTTCGGCGCCCAGGTGCACGCCCCGTGGGCGCTGGCCATCGGCGCCCGGCTGCGCGAGAAGCACGGTCTGGACCCGCAGGTGATGCACGCCGACGACGGCATCGTGCTGCGCCTGCCGGACGCCGACCTGCTGGCCGACTTCCCCTCCGCCGCGCCCGCGACGGCCGCCGACGAGGCCCCGGTCGGCGCGGACGCCGCGGTCTTCGACGCCACCGAGGTCGAGCAGCTGGTCACCGACCAGGTCGGCGGCTCGGCCCTGTTCGCCGCCCGGTTCCGCGAGTGCGCCGGCCGCGCCCTGCTGCTGCCGCGCCGCAACCCGGGCAAGCGCACCCCGCTGTGGCAGCAGCGCCAGCGCGCCTCCCAACTGCTGGAGGTGGCCGCCGAGTACGGCTCCTTCCCGATCGTCCTGGAGGCCGTCCGCGAGTGCCTGCAGGACGTGTTCGACGTGCCGGGCCTGGTCGAGCTGATGGGAGACCTGGAGTCCCGCGCGGTGCGCCTGGTCGAGGTCACCACGCCCGAGCCGTCCCCGTTCGCCCGCTCCCTGCTGTTCGGCTACGTCGCCCAGTTCCTCTACGAGGGCGACTCCCCGATCGCCGAGCGCCGGGCCGCCGCCCTCTCCCTGGACTCCCGGCTGCTGTCCGAACTGCTCGGCCAGGCCGAGCTGCGCGAGCTGCTCGACCCGCAGGTCCTCGCCGAGCTGGAGGCCGAGCTGCAGCGGCTCACCCCCGAGCGCAGGGTCCGGGACGCCGAGGGCGTCGCCGACGCGCTGCGGCTGCTCGGCCCGCTCTCCGAGGCCGAGTTGGCCGAGCGCGGCGCCCAGCCGCTGTGGGCGCTGGAGCTGGAGGCCGCCCGCCGGGCGATCCAGGTCCGGACCGGCGGCGCGCTGCGCTGGGCCGCGATCGAGGACGCCGGGCGGCTGCGCGACGCCCTGGGCACCCCGCTGCCGGTCGGCGTCCCCGAGGCGTTCACCGAGCCGGTCAAGGACCCGCTGGGCGACCTGCTGGCCCGGTACGCCCGCACCCACGGCCCGTTCACCGCGCAGGAGGCCGCGGAGCGCTTCGGCCTCGGCAGTGCCGTGGTCACCGGCACCCTGCACCGCCTCACCGCCGCCGGGCGCCTGGTCCAGGGCGAGTTCCGGCCCGGCGGCTCCGCCGCCGTCCCCGAGTGGTGCGACGCCGAGGTGCTGCGCCGGCTGCGCCGCCGCTCGCTGGCCGCGCTGCGGCAGGAGGTGGAGGCCGTCCCGCCGAGGGCGCTGGCCGACTTCCTCCCGCAGTGGCAGCACCTGGCCGGGCACCGGCTGCGCGGCGCCGACGGCCTCTACCGGGTGGTCGAGCAGCTCCAGGGCACCGCGCTGCCCGCCTCCGCGCTGGAGAAGCTGGTGCTGCCGGCCCGGCTCACCGACTACTCCCCCGCCCTGCTGGACGAGATGATGGCGGCCGGCGAGATCGGCTGGTCCGGCGCGGGCGCGCTGCCCGGCAAGGACGGCTGGATCAGCCTGCACCTGCCGGAGAACGCCCACCTGCTGCGCCCCGAGCCGCTGCCGCTCACCCCGGGCCCGGTGCACACCGCCCTGCTGGAGGCGCTCAGCGGCGGCTACGGCGCGTTCTTCCGCCAGCTCGCCGAGCGCGTCCCGGACGTGCCGGACGCCGAGATCGCCGACGCCCTGTGGGACTTGGTCTGGGCCGGGTACGCCACCAACGACACGCTGGCCCCGCTGCGCGGCCTGCTCGGCTCGGGCCGCACCGCGGGCGCCACCGCGCACCGGGCGCCGCGCGCCACCCCGCGCGGCCGCTACGGCGGCGCGGGGCGCGGCCTGGCCCGGCCCGCCTCGCGCACCGGCCCGCCGACCGCGGTCGGCCGCTGGTCGCTGCTGCCCGCGTTCGGCGGCGAGGAGACGGTGCGGGCCGCCGCCCGGGCGCAGGCCCTGCTGGACCGGCACGGGGTGCTGACCAGGGGCGCGGTGGCCGCCGAGCGCGTCCCGGGCGGGTTCGCGGGCGCCTACCGGGTGCTGTCGGTGTTCGAGGAGCGCGGCCGGGCCCGCCGGGGGTACTTCGTCGAGGGCCTCGGCGGCGCCCAGTTCGCCATGGACGGCGCCGCGGACCGGCTGCGGTCGGTCAGCTCCCGGCTGGAGCGGGAGACGGGCGACGAGTGGTCCACCGGGGGCGCGGCGCGGGCCCCGCAGGCGCTGGTGCTGGCCGCCGCCGACCCGGCCAACGCGTACGGCGCGGCACTGCCCTGGCCGGAGCCGCCGTCCGACACCGCGGCCGCCCACCGGCCGGGCCGCAAGGCCGGTTCGCTGGTGGTGCTGGTCGACGGCGAGCTGGTGCTGTACCTGGAGCGCGGCGGCAGGTCGCTGCTCGCCTGGGCCGACGGGGGCCCGGCCCTGGAGGCCGCGCTGGGCGCGCTGGCCGGTCCGCTCACCGTCGAGCGCGTCAACGGCCACCCGGCCCTCACCAGCCCGCTGGGCCCGGGGCTGGAGGCGGCCGGTTTCCACCCCACCCCGAAGGGCTACCGGATGCGGTAGCCCGGGTGCCGCTTCACCCGTCCGGGGGAGCGGCGCCCGCCCCGGCCGGGTCCGGCGGCGCGGGGTCCGTTTCCCGTCTCCGCGGCTCCGGGGGCGTCGTCCTGGCGTGCACCGGGACCAGCCCGATCCCCCACCACCCGGCCGCGAGCACGCCGAGAGCGGCACCGCCGTGTATCGCGGTGCCGCTCACCAGCAGCAGTATCAGGCCCAGGCCGACCAGTGCCGACGCACCGAACAGCAGCGCACTGCGCGCACTCCGCATAGTGGCCCTCCTTCACCCGGCGTCCCGCGTCCGCGGGACGGTCGAGGTCCGGTCAGGCCGCCACCACGTCCATCGCCGCCTTGGGCGAGATGGAGCCGGACCGGTCGACGCCGGGGGCCGGCAGCGGAACCGGTTCGAGCACCGGCCTCAGCAGATCACCCTCCGAGAGGGTGGCCATCGCCGCAAGTTCGGCGAGCGACAGTTCGTCGCTGACCTCCCGCATGACCTCCGACATCCGCACGTCGAGCGCGTCGCAGATGGCGGAGAGCAGTTCGGAGGACGCCTCCTTCTGACCCCGCTCGACCTCGGAGAGGTACCCGAGCGAAACCCTGGCGGCTGCCGACACCTCGCGGAGTGTGCGGCCCTGGCGCTGGCGCTGCCGACGCAGCACATCGCCCAGCAGGCGACGGAGCAGAATCATCGGTGCCTCCCTCCTCGGACTGCGGATCGAGATGTCACGACCCCACCGTACCGCCTTGCCAGCATCCCGTGCGGGGACCGGGGTCGTGTTCACTCTGGGCTGCAAGGCACCCCTCCCTGATTCTTCCCCTCCGGAGCCGTCGAACCCCCCGTGACGGGTGGATGTCCGGCTCCGGACGCACGGTCGACGCCGGGTCGACGTGATTCCCCCCGGCCGTCTTCCGTCCGGCCGGAGCATCCGGTGTAACACGATCTCCCGCCGGGTGCGGCGGGTTCACGGGTTTTGGGCGCCCCGGGCCGGTGCTTTCGGCAGGCTCGGTTCCCGGCGGGGCTCAGCCCGCGGTGCCCGCCAGCCGCCGGAGCAGCAGCCCCAGCGCGGCGTCCACCGCCCCGTGCCGGATCGTGTCACGCCCACCCGACAACCGGAGCGGGAGCGCTTCTGTTCCCGTCGGCCCGGCGAGGGCCACGTGGACGGTGCCGACCGGCTGCCCGCCCTGCGGTTCGGGCCCGGCCACCCCGGTGGTGGCCAGCGCCCAGTCGGCGCCGAGCAGGCGGCGCACCCCCTCGGCCATCTGCCGGGCCACCACCGGGTGGACCGGGCCGTACACGTCCAGCAGGCCCTCGTCGACGCCGAGCACGGACGCCTTGAGCTCGGTGGCGTACGCGGTGACCGAGCCCCGGAAGACCGCGGAGGCGCCGGGGACGCCGACCAGGGCGGCGGCCAGCAGGCCGCCGGTGAGCGACTCGGCGACGGCCAGGGTGGCGCCGTCGGCCCGCAGCGCGGCCAGCGCCCGGGCGGCCGCGCCGTCCTCACCCACCGCGGCGCTCCCGGGCGATGCCCTCGCGGCGCAGCCGGACGGCCTGCAGCACGTAGTCGAGGCCGGTGGCCAGGGTGAGGAACACCGCGACGCCCATCACCACGGCCCGGCCGGTGGCCAGCGGCCCGGTGAGCACCAGGACGTACATGCCGACCGCGGTGCCCTGGGCGAGCGTCTTGAGCTTGCCGCCGCGGCTGGCCGGGATGACGGCGTAGCGGATCACCCAGAACCGCATCAGCGTGATGCCGAGTTCGCGGGCCAGGATCACCACGGTGATCCACCAGGGCAGGTCGCCGAGCAGGGACAGGCCGATCAGGCCGGTGCCCATGATCGCCTTGTCGGCGATCGGGTCGGCGATCCGGCCGAAGTCGGTGACCAGGCCCTTGCGGCGGGCCAGCGCGCCGTCGAACACGTCGGTGATCATCGCGATGGCGAAGGCCGCCCAGGCGAAGGCCCGCCACTTCGGGTCGTGCCCGCCGTCGGCGAACAGCAGCGCGGCGAAGACCGGGACGAGCACCAGCCGGAACATGGTCAGCACGTTGGCGATGTTCCACACGCCGGGCTGCGGCGGGACGGCGGCCGGGGTCGGCCGGGTGGCGGCCGGGGCCCCCGGCCCCTTGGTCATACGTCGGCTCCGAGCGGCACGATCGCCTCGGCGACCAGGTCGACGCCCTCGGTGCCGACCACGGTGGCCCGGTAGGACCGGCCGACCACCGCGTCCTCGGCCCCGACGCCGAGCAGGGTGGTCAGGCCGTCGGTCTCCGGGGCCTGGTGGGCGGCGCGCCCCTCCACCACCCCGTCCTCGACCGACTCCACCAGCACCGTGACCTCGCTGCCGATCCGCTGCTCGGCACGCTGCGCGGTGAGCTCCTCGGCGAGCTTGGAGAGCCGGGCGACCCGGTCGTCCACCACGTCCTGGTCGAGCTTGCCGTCGTAGCCGGCCGCCTCGGTGCCGTCCTCGTCGGAGTACCCGAAGACGCCGATGGCGTCGAGCCCGGCGTGGATGATGAACCGTTCCAGCTCCGCGTAGTCCTCCTCGCTCTCGCCGGGGAAGCCGACGATGAAGTTGGAGCGGGCGCCGGCCTCGGGGGCCTTCGCCCGGATCGACTCCAGCAGGCCGAGGAACTGCTCGGTGGAGCCGAAGCGGCGCATCCGGCGCAGCACCGCGGGCGCGGAGTGCTGGAAGGACAGGTCGAAGTACGGGACGACCTTGTCGGTGCCGGTCATCACGTCGATCAGGCCGGGGCGCATCTCGGCGGGCTGCAGGTAGCTGACCCGGACGCGCTCGATGCCCTCGACGGCGGCGATCTCGGTGAGCAGGGTCTCCAGCAGGCGGATGTCGCCGAGGTCCTTGCCGTAGGAGGTGTTGTTCTCGGAGACCAGGACGACCTCGCGGACGCCCTGCCCGGCCAGCCAGACCGCCTCGTTCAGGACGTCGGAGGGCCGGCGGGAGATGAAGGAGCCGCGGAAGGCCGGGATGGCGCAGAACGAGCAGCGGCGGTCGCAGCCGGAGGCGAGCTTGATCGAGGCGACCGGGGCGTCGTCCAGCCGCTTGCGCAGGGTGCGCGGGCCGGAGGCGGGGGCGAGGCCGTCGGGGAGGTCCTCGGGGGCGCCGTGGCCGGGCAGCGCGACCTCGGCGGCGGCGGCCTGCCGCTCGACCGGGGTGAGCGGGAGCAGCTTGCGGCGGTCGCGCGGGGTGTGGGCCTCGACGTGGCCGCCGGAGAGGATGGTGTTCAGGCGGCTGGAGATGTCGGCGTAGTCGTCGAAGCCGAGCACGCCGTCGGCCTCGGGGAGGGCGTCGGCGAGCTCCTTGCCGTAGCGCTCGGCCATGCAGCCGACCGCGACCACGGCCTGGGTGCGGCCGTGCCCCTTGAGGTCGTTGGCCTCCAGCAGGGCGTCGACGGAGTCCTTCTTGGCGGCCTCGACGAACCCGCAGGTGTTGACGACGGCGACGTCGGCCTCGCTGGCGTCGTCCACCAGTCGCCAGCCGTCGGCCTCCAGTCGCCCGGCGAGTTCCTCGGAGTCGACCTCGTTGCGGGCGCATCCGAGCGTGACCAGGGCGACAGTGCGGGTTTCAGGCATGACGCCAAGATTAACGCGCGCCCCCCGGTGGAGTTCCCCCCGGAGGGCGTGCGCGTTGCCGCGGGGCCGGATCGTCCCGGTTCAGCCCGCCTGCGGGTCGCCGGGGGTGTAGGTGAGGTGCACGACCTGGCCGTCCTGCCCGGCCGGGCCGAGGTCCTTGCCGTTGACGAACAGGTGGACGGCCCCGGCGTTGCCGATCACCAGGGTGATCTTCTTGGGGTCGGTGAAGGTCTGGTCCTGGCCGGCTTCCAGGTTGTTGGAGAACAGCGACTTGCCGCTGCCGTCCTTGGCGGTGACCCAGCTCTTGTCCGGCCCGGCGACCAGCTTGACGGTGACCTTGTCGGCGGGCGCGGCGGCGATCGCCCCGGCGCTGCTCTCGGGGGCCGGCGGCTGGGCGGACGGGGCGGTGGTGGCCGGGGCGGAGGCGGCGGAGGGCAGCGGGGCGCTGGCCGCGCCGGGCTGGTCGCCGCCGGGGGACGAGGAGCCGACCAGGTTGTAGCCGATCAGCGCGACCACGGCGAGGATGGCGACCACCATCGCGGCGGTCCAGTTCGGCCGGTTGTGGTCGCGGACCTTGATCGGGCCGGGGTCGACCAGCTGGCCGGCCGGCCGGACGGGGGCCCCGCCGTGCTCGGCGTCGTACCGGGCGACCAGCGCCTCGCCGTCCAGGCCGACCTCGCGGGCCAGCAGCCGCAGGTGGCCGCGGGCGTAGAAGGCGCCGCCGCAGCGCTCGAAGTCGTCGGACTCGATGGCGTGCACGATCGGCACCCGGATCCGGGTGCGGGTGCTGACCTGGTCGACCGTCAGGCCGGCGTCGATCCGGGCCCTGGCGAGCTGCCGCCCGATGCTCGGCCCGCCGGCGGTGGCACGACTCGACTCCTCGGCGGCGGTGGGCGCGGAGGAGTCGGGGGCGGAGCTGTGGGGGGACTTGCCGATGGTCACTGGGCACGCCTTTCGAGCGGAGGCCACCTGCTGAGGCACCAGTCTAGGGGTGGAGGCGGAACGTTTCTCAACCGGAGGGGGCCCGAACGTGCCACGGTCTCGCTACAGGAGTTGACAGGCGGTCACGGTGGCCCCCGGCCGCGCGACCGCCCGCCGCCTACCCCCGGAGGGTCAGCAGTACACCGTCCAGTTCGTCCGGCTTGACCAGGACGTCGCGGGCCTTGGAGCCCTCGCTGGGGCCGACGATGCCGCGGGACTCCATCAGGTCCATCAGCCGGCCGGCCTTGGCGAAGCCGACCCGCAGCTTGCGCTGGAGCATCGAGGTCGACCCGAACTGGGTGGTGACCACCAGTTCGGCGGCCTGGATCAGCAGGTCGAGGTCGTCGCCGATCTCCTCGTCGATCTCCTTCTTCGGCCCGCCGCCGACCACCACGTCGTCCCGGTAGCGGGCGGTCAGCTGGTCCTTGCAGTGCTGGACGACCCTGGCGATCTCCGCCTCGGTGACGAAGGCGCCCTGCATCCGGACCGGCTTGGAGGCGCCCATCGGCAGGAACAGCGCGTCGCCCTTGCCGATCAGCTTCTCGGCGCCGGGCTGGTCGAGGATGACCCGGGAGTCGGCCATCGCCGAGGTGGCGAAGGCCAGCCGGGACGGCACGTTGGCCTTGATCAGGCCGGTGACCACGTCCACCGAGGGGCGCTGGGTGGCCAGCACCAGGTGGATGCCGGCGGCGCGGGCGAGCTGGGTGATCCGGACCACCGAGTCCTCGACGTCCCGCGGGGCGACCATCATCAGGTCGGCCAGCTCGTCGACGATCACCAGCAGGTACGGGTAGGGCGCCAGCTCGCGCTCGCTGCCCGGCGGCGGCTGCACGGTGCCGGCCCGGACGGCGGCGTTGAAGTCGTCGACGTGCCGGAAGCCGTAGGCCGCCAGGTCGTCGTAGCGCATGTCCATCTCGCGCACCACCCACTGGAGGGCCTCGGCGGCCTTCTTCGGGTTGGTGATGATCGGCGTGATCAGGTGCGGGATGCCCTCGTAGGCGGTCAGCTCGACCCGCTTGGGGTCGACCAGCACCATCCGGACCTCGTCGGGGGTGGCGCGCACCAGCACCGAGGTGATCAGGCAGTTGATGCAGGAGGACTTGCCCGCGCCGGTGGCGCCGGCCACCAGGACGTGCGGCATCTTCGCCAGGTTGGCCATCACGGTGTGGCCCTCGACGTCCTTGCCCATGCCGACCACCATCGGGTGGCCGTCCTCGGCGGCGGTGCGCGAGCGCAGCAGGTCGCCGAGGGTGACCATCTCCCGGTCCCGGTTGGGGATCTCCACGCCGACCGCGGACTTGCCGGGGATCGGCGAGATGATCCGCACGTCGGGGGTGGCCACCGCGTAGGCGATGTTCTTGGCCAGCGCGGTGATCCGCTCGACCTTCACGGCAGGGCCGAGCTCGACCTCGTAGCGGGTGACCGTCGGGCCGCGGGTGAAGCCGGTGACCCGCGCGTCGACCTTGAACTCGGCGAACACGCCGGTCAGTTGGGCCACCACGTCGTCGTTGATCCGGGAGCGGGCCTTGGCCGGGGCGCCGCGCTCCAGCAGGTCCAGCGGGGGCAGCGCGTAGCTGATGTCGCCGGAGAGCTGGAGCTGCTCCATCCGGGCCGGGGCCTCGCCGTGGCCCTCGGGGGCGGCGGTGCGGTCCTCGACGGTGCGCGCGGCGGGCACCTCGGGGGTCCACGGCTCCTCGGGAGGAGCGCCCGTGGTCGAGTCCGGTACGGCGTCCTTGACCTGGCCGAGCATGCTGGCCACCGCGGGCGAGCCGGGCACGCCGTACAGCAGCGCGCCGTCCAGGTCGGCGGCGACGCCGGCCGCCAGGTCGCGGGTCTGGTACGGGTCCTTCTCGAGGGAGAGCGGCTCGGTGGGCTCCGTCCCCCCGGGGTCCTCGCCCTTGCGGCGGCGGCGCCTGCGGCGGGCGGAGAGCTCGTCGTTCTCGACGGTGATCGGCAGCGCGTCCGGGTCGGCGTCCTCGGGCGGGGCGGTGGAGTACTCCCGGTCGGCGTCCGGCGCGGCCTCCTCCAGGTCCCCGGGCAGCGGCTCGACCACGCCCAGGCGCACGCCGAGCTGCCGCAGCCGCTCGGGGATCCGGTTGACCGGGGTGGCGGTGACCACCAGCAGGCCGAAGAAGGCGACCAGCAGCAGCAGCGGGACGGCCAGCGGCGGACCGGCCGCGGCCATCATCGGGGTGGACGCGGCCCAGCCGATCAGACCGCCGGCCTGCCGGATCTTCGTCGCCCCGGCACCCATCGCGGGCCCGCCGCAGCCGATGTGCACCAGGCCCAGCACGCCGACCACCAGGGTGCTCAGGCCGATCGCGATCCGGCCGTTGGCCTCCGGCACCTCGGGGTGGCGCATCAGCCGGACGGCGAGGGCGCCGAGCAGGAACGGCACCAGCACGTCGAGCCGGCCGAACAGGCCGGAGACCACGTTGGTGGCGGCCTCGCCGAGCCAGCCCTGCGGGCTGAACCACGTCCCCGCGGCGGTGACCAGGGCGAGCGCCAGCAGCAGCAGCGCCACGCCGTCCTTGCGGTGCTCGGGGTGCAGGTTGCGGGCGCCGTGGCCGAAGCCGCGGAACACCGCGCCCACCGAGTGCGCCAGGCCCAGCCAGAGCGCCCGGACGGCCCGGAAGAGTATCGGCCGCTTCGGCGGGGGCGGCGGCGGGGCCGCCGCCTTCTTGGCCGGGGCGGCCTTCTTCGCCGGGGCCTTCTTGGCGGGCGCGGCC
>NZ_JBHUWH010000191.1:0-13680 GCF_042670125.1 Kitasatospora sp. NPDC057198
GCCGGACCCCGGCGGCGGGCGCGCCCCGTCGGAGGGACCGCCCGGGCCCGCCGACGCTCCACCCACGGAGGATCTTCATGACCGATTCCACGGACAGCGAGTCCATGCCGACCCCGGACAACCTGCTGCACACCGGAGCGGAGAGCCCCGTCGACCCCGAGGACCTGGTGATGGCCTCGGGGCGCACCCCCACCCCGGAGCTGGTCGAGAAGGCCAGGAAGGACCTGGAGGAGCAGGGCGCGGCGGCCGTCGAACGACTGCTGCCCTGAGCCGGGCGGCGCCCGTCCGAAGCGGCGGCCGATTTCCCCGCAGACGGCCCGGAAGTGACCTGGGTCACGGGAAATCGGCCGCTCATTCGTTCTCGCACTACCCTCCGGGCAATTGGAGAAACCACCCGAATGCAGTCTTCCGGGCCGCCCGGAGAGCGTGATTTCGCCCACCCCCCGCCCCCTTTCCCGCCCCGCTACGCGCGTCCTGAACTGCCGCTATGGAGAAACGGGGTACGACACGTCACCACCGGGTGACAGAACCCGCGAATAGCCCGGCCGCCCCGCGGCCGACCGGTAATGTCGAAGCCGTGCCAGCCGATCCCGAATCCCCCGATCAGCAGATATCGACCGCACCACGCACCGTTCCGGTCCGTTCCGGTCAGGAATCTCCAACCGGAGTGTCAGAATCCGCATTCCCGTCGATCAGCCGGCGGCACGCCCTGCTCTTCGGCCTGGTCGGGCTGCTCTACCTGGCGGTGGTGCTGGCCATCCTGTACGACTCCCCGCTGGTCGACCTGGACTGGTCGCTGCAGCAGCTGCGGCCCTACAAGCAGTGGCCCGGGGCGCTGCCCTACCTGGACATCTGGGTGATCGCCGGGCAGCGCGGCCCGACCGCGATCGCGGCCTGCCTGTGGCTGGGCTGGCGCTGCTACCGGTCGCACTCGGCCCGGCCGCTGCTGGTGATGGGCATGGCGCTGCTGCTGCTGAACGTCACGGTCGGCGGGGTGAAGATCCTGACCGGCCGGCTGGGCCCGCACTACGCGCACTACGTGGGCTCGCCCGAGCTGTTCTCCGGCGGCAGCATCTTCCCCTCCGGGCACACCGCGAACGCGGTGGTCACCTGGGGCGTGCTGGCGTACCTGGCGACCCGCTGGCGGCGGACCGGCTCGGTGCTGGCGGCGCTCACCGCGGCCTCGATCGGGCTGACCACCGTCTACCTGGGCACCCACTGGATCTCGGACGTGTTCGCGGGCTGGGCGGCGGGCGCGCTGGTGCTGCTCTCGCTGCCGCTGGCCGAGCCGGCCGTCGCCGCACTGGACCGCCGGGTGCTGGCGGCCTGGCACCGGGAGGGCCACTTCGCCCGCCCGGCCACCGCGCCCCGGCCGCGCCCGGCGGCGCCCCGCCCGGCCTGGCCGGCCCCGGCCGGCCCGCTGCCGGCCAGCGCTCAGCCCGCCCAGGCGCGCTCCACGGTGCCGTCCCGCACCGTCAGGTTGAGCCGGTCGGAGCGGTACTCCATGGTCAGCAGCGCCTCCGGTTCCAGCACCCGCACGGTGCGCCAGCCCCGCTCGGCGGCCAGTGTCCGGGCCGGTTCCACCCGCAGCCCCGGATAGTCGTCCAACCGGTCGTCCATCGCCCCGCCTCCCCGTCGCCCGAACAGTCCTAGGCTGGAAAGGGTACGAGGGAGGCGGTTGCGTATGCGGCGCGCCAGAACGCCGAAGGTGTGGCTGAGCGGGACGGAACCGGCCACCGCGCGCAGTGACCTGAAGCTGCGGTTCCTGCTGTCGGTGCTGTTCCTGCCGTTCTTCGCGCTGTGCACGGCGGGCTTCGCGGTGTGGGCCGCGCTGGCCCCGGCGCACGGCGCGCCGAGCAGCGGGACGCTGACCGTGTTCGCGGTGGGCTGCGGGGTGCTGACCCTGGTGGCGGCGGCGGACCTGTGGGTGGTGGTGCGCCGCCGCCGCACCGAGCTGTAGGCGGGGCTCAGCGCGAGCCGACCGCCTGCTTGACCAGGGTGCGCCCGAAGTCCCACATCAGGCCGCTGCCGCGGTGGGCATCGTCCATCACCTCGGTGAAGGCGTCCAGGAAGCGGTCGACCTCCCGCTCGGTGACGATCAGCGGCGGGATCAGCTTGATCACCTCGAGGTGGTCGCCGGAGACCTGGGTGAGGATCCGGTGCCGCTGGAGCAGCGGGACGACCACCATCTGCGCGAACAGGCCCTTGCGGGCGGCCTGCAGCGCCGTCCAGCCGGTGCGCAGCTTGAGCGACTTGGGGCGGCCGAACTCGATGCCGATCATCAGTCCGCGCCCGCGCACCTCGGCGAGCAGCTCGTACCGCTCGGTCAGCGCGGCCAGCCGGGCCCGGAACAGCTCGCCGACCTTCGCGGCGTTCTCCACCACGCCCTCCTGCCGCATCACGTGCAGGGTGGCCAGTCCGGCGGCCATCGCCTGGGCGTTGGAGCCGAAGCTGGCGGAGTGCACCAGGACGCGGTCCATCGAGGAGTACACCTTCTCGAAGATCCACGACTTGCCGAGGGTCGCCCCGATCGGCACGTACCCGCCGGAGAGCGCCTTGGCGGCGCACACCAGGTCGGGGCGGACGCCCTCCTCGGCCTGGTAGGCGAAGAAGGTGCCGGTGCGGCCGACGCCGGTCTGCACCTCGTCGCAGATCAGCAGCGCCTTGTGGGCGTGCAGCAGCTCCTGGGCTGCGGCCAGCCAGCCGGGCGGCGGGGCGAGCACGCCCTTGCCCTGGACCGGCTCGACGATCAGCGCCGCCACGTCGCCCTTCTTCAGCTCCTTCCTCAGCGCGTCCAGGTCGCCGAGCGGGATCGCGGTGTCGGGCAGCAGCGGGTCGAAGCCCTTGCGGAAGCCGCCCTCGCCGTTGACCGAGAGCGAGCCGGCGGTGAGGCCGTGGAAGGCGTGGTCGCAGTACAGGACGCGGCGCCTGCCGGTGGCGTACCGGGCGAACTTGAGCGCCGTCTCGACCGCCTCGGTGCCGCTGTTGCCGAAGAACACCCGGTCCAGCCCGGGGGCCAGGGCGATCAGCTGCTCGGCGAGCAGGCCGGGCAGCGGGGAGCAGTCGAAGCGGGTCAGGTCGGCCGTCTCCAGCTCCATCACCTGCTCGATCGCGGACCGGACGGCGGGGTGGTGCCGGCCGAGCGCGAAGATGCCGAACCCGGCGAGCATGTCGAGGTACTCGTTGCCCTCGGCGTCGTAGAAGTACGGGCCCTTGGCGCGTTCGTAGTACCGGTCGAAGCCGATGGTGTGCAGCATCCGGGGCAGCTGCGGGTTGAGGTAGCGGGCGTGCAGCTCGTAGCGCTCGCCGCCCCGGGCGTCGAGCAGGGCGGCGAGGTCGAGCGGTTCGGCCTGGGTCACGCTGGTTCTCTCCGATCGGTGGCTACTTGCGCGGCACCCGGGGCCGGTACTCCTGGGCGCCGCTCCGCGTGCCGGGCAGCAGGCGGCGGGCGTAGGCGGCGGTCTGGGCGGCGACGCCGGTGCCGGTGAGCCCGATCTCCTCGAGGATCTCGCCGCGCGAGGCGTGCGCCAGGAACTCCTGCGGGATGCCCAGGTCGCGCAGCGGGGTGTCCACCTCGGCGTCCCGCATGGCCTGGGCGACGGCCGCGCCGACGCCGCCGGCCCGCCCGTTGTCCTCGACGGTGACCACCATCCGGTGCGCGGCGGCCAGCGCGACCAGCGCGGGGTCGACGGGCTTGACCCAGCGCGGGTCGACCACGGTGGCGGTGATCCCGTCGGCGGCCAGCAGCGCGGCGGCGTCCAGGCAGGCGGGGGCCATCGGGCCGACGGCGACCAGCAGCACGTCGGGGCTGGGCCCGGTGCGGGCCAGCACGTCGACGCCGCCGATCCGCTCGATCGCCGGGACCTCGGGGCCGAGGTCGCCCTTGGGGAAGCGCACCACGGTGGGGGCGTCCTCGACGGCGACGGCCTCCCGGAGCTGCTCGCGCAGCCGGTCGGCGTCGCGCGGGGCGGCCAGCCGCAGCCCGGGGACGACCTGCAGGACCGACATGTCCCACATGCCGTTGTGCGAGGCCCCGTCGTTGCCGGTGACGCCGGCCCGGTCGAGCACGAAGGTGACGCCGAGCCGGTGCAGCGCGACGTCCATCAGGACCTGGTCGAAGGCCCGGTTCAGGAAGGTCGCGTACACCGCGACGACCGGGTGCAGCCCCCCGGTGGCCAGGCCCGCGGCGGAGGCCACGGCGTGCTGCTCGGCGATCCCGACGTCGTAGGTGCGCCCGGGGTGCGCGGCGGCGAACGGGCCGAGCCCGACCGGGTGCAGCATCGCGGCGGTGACGGCGACCAGGTCGGGGCGCTCGGCGCCGAGGGCGAGCATCTCCTGGCTGAACACGGACGTCCAGGAGGCGCCCGCGGCCGGGGAGACCGGCAGGCAGGTGTACGGGTCGATCGGGCCCACCGCGTGGAAGCGGTCGGCCTCGTCCTGCTCGGCGGGCCGGTAGCCGCGGCCCTTGACGGTCAGGCAGTGCACGATGACCGGCCCGCCGAAGTGCCGGGCCTGGCGCAGCGCCTGTTCGACGGCGGCGATGTCGTGGCCGTCGATCGGGCCGAGGTACTTCAGGCCGAGGTCCTCGAACATGCCCTGCGGGGCGAAGGCGTCCTTGAAGCCCTTCTTGGCGCCGTGCAGCGCGTCGAACAGCGGCGGGCCGACCACGGGGGTGCGCTGCAGGGCGTCCTTGCCCCAGGCGAGGAAGCGCTCGTAGCCGCGGGTGGTGCGCAGGGTGGCGAGGTGGTGGGCCAGGCCGCCGATGGTGGGCGAGTAGGAGCGCTCGTTGTCGTTGACGACGATGACCAGCGGGCGGTCCTCGGCCTCGGCGATGTTGTTGAGCGCCTCCCAGGCCATGCCGCCGGTGAGCGCGCCGTCGCCGATCACGGCGACGGTGCAGCGGTCGACGCCGAGCAGCTGGTTGGCCTTGGCGATGCCGTCGGCGTAGCCGAGCGCGGTGGAGGCGTGCGAGTTCTCGATCAGGTCGTGCTCGGACTCGGCCCGCGAGGGGTAGCCGGAGAGCCCGTCCTTGGCGCGCAGCCGGCTGAAGTCCTGCCGCCCGGTCAGCAGCTTGTGGACGTAGCTCTGGTGGCCGGTGTCCCACAGGACGCGGTCGTGCGGGGAGTCGAAGACCCGGTGCAGGGCGATGCTGAGCTCGACCACGCCGAGGTTGGGGCCGAGGTGGCCGCCGGTGCGGGTGACGGCGTCGATCAGGAAGTCGCGGATCTCGTCGGCGAGCAGCGGCAGTTGCTCGGGGTGCAGGCGTCGGAGGTCGGCGGGCCCGGTGATCTGGCTCAGCAGTGGCATGGCGTACCCCTCACGGCCGGTTCGATGTGCGTAGGTGTCCAGCCTGCGGCCCGGCGGGCGCGGTCGCCTGTCGGCGTGGGCCGCCCGCGCCGGGCCCTGACCCGCGGTCAGCGGGCCTTGGGCGAGGCGAGGGTCTCGCGGGCGGCCCGGATCGACTCCTTGAGCGAGCCCATGGTGGCCAGCACGGCGGTCGGTTCGTACCCGCAGTGCGCCATGCAGTTGTCGCAGCGCGGGTCGCGGCCGCGGCCGTACTTGTCCCAGTCGGTCTTCTCGATCAGCTCGCGGTAGGTGGGGACGTAGCCGTCGGACATCAGGTAGCAGGGGCGCTGCCAGCCGAACAGCGAGTAGTTGGGGATGCCCCAGGCGGTGCACTCGAAGTCGACCTTGCCCTCCAGGAAGTCCAGGAAGAGCGGGCTGTGGTTGAGCCGCCAGCGCCGCCGGTTGCCGCCGGCGAACGCCTTGCGGAACAGCTCGCGGGTCTGTTCGACGCCGAGGAAGTGCTCCTGGTCGGGGGCCTTCTCGTACGCGTAGGCCGGGGAGATCATCATCTCGTCGACCTTGAGGTCGTCGTTGAGGAAGTCCAGCACCTCGACCACGGTCTGCGCGGTGTCGGTGTTGAAGAAGGTCGAGTTGGTGGTGACCCGGAAGCCCCGCCGCTTGGCCTCCTTGATCGCCTCGACGGCCTCCGCGAACGTCCCCTCCTTGGCCACCGAGGCGTCGTGCCGCTCCTCCAGGCCGTCGATGTGGACGGCGAAGGTGAAGTACGGCGAAGGGGTGAACCTGTCGAGCTTCTTGCGCAGCAGCAGGGCGTTGGTGCACAGGAAGACGTACTTGCGGCGCTCCACCAGCTGGCGGACGATCTCGTCGATCTGCGGGTGCATCAGCGGCTCGCCGCCGGCGATGGAGACCATCGGGGCTCCGCACTCCAGGACCGCGCCGACCGCCTGGGCGACCGGCATCCGCTGCTTGAGGACGCCCGCCGGGTGCTGGATCTTCCCGCAGCCCTCGCACTTGAGGTTGCAGGCGAACAGCGGCTCCAGCTCGACGATGAGCGGGAACTTCTTCCGTCCCCTGATCTTCTGCTGCATGAGGTAGGTGGACACGCGGACGGTCTGACGCAGCGGCATGGCCATGGCTTAGCTCGCCTCCTGGGGGAGCGTCGAGGGCTGTGGGTTCGTCGGCTGGGCGGGCGCGGCGACGGTCTGCCGGTGCCACGCGGTGAGGGCCGGGACGGCGGCGCGCAGGGACCGCCAGGCGCGCACCCCGGCCGGCAGGGTGCCGGGGCGGACCAGTTCCCGTTCGGGGGTGTCGACGACCACCCGCAGCACGGCCGCGGGCAGGTCGGGGGCGTGTTCGGCGCGGGCGGCCAGCACGGCGGCGGCCTCCATGTCCACGGCGAGCGCGCCCGCCTGGTGCAGCCGGGCCCGTTCGGCGCCGCGCACCACGCGGTCGGCGGTGCGGTGGGTGCCGAGGTGGACCCGCAGGCCGGCCTCCTCCAGCGCGGTGGCCAGCGCGGGCCCGGAGGCCAGCGGGTGGTCGCCGCCCTCGGCGTCGGTGACCCGGTCGGCGACGATCACCTCGCCGGGGCGCACGCCCGGTCCGAGCGCGGCGCCGAACCCGGCGACCAGCAGCGCGCCGTAGCCGCCCGCGTCGAGCAGCGCGGCGGCCCGGCGCCCGGCGGCCCGGCGGCCCATCCCGGTGCGGGCCAGCACCGGGGGGCCGCCGGCCGCGCCGGACCAGTCGCCGCCGCGCAGCGCCCATGCCTCCGGCCCGAGCGCGCACAGCACCAGCAGCGGCCCGCTCACTTGGCACCGCCCCGGCCGAGCGGGGTGCCGTGCACGTAGCGGCCGAGCGCGGTGACCGGGAAGACCAGCCGGTACAGGTGGTAGTTGATGGAGAAGTCCCAGGGGAAGCCGGTGCCGGTGAACTGGGGTTCGTCCCACGTCCCGTCCGGGCGCTGGGTGGCGGTGAGCCAGCCGACGCCGCGCTCGACCGCCTCGGAGTCGCGCTCGCCGGCCGCGAGCAGCGCCATCAGCGCCCAGGCGGTCTGCGAGGCGGTGGACTCGCCGCGGCCGGCCCAGGTGGCCGGGTCCTCGTAGGAGCGCATGTCCTCGCCCCAGCCGCCGTCCGGGTTCTGCCGGCCGGTCAGCCAGGCGACGGCGCGCCGGACGGCGGGGTGGCCGGGGGTGAGCCCGGCGGCGATCAGCGCGGGCACCACCGAGCCGGTGCCGTAGATGTAGTTGGTGCCCCAGCGGCCGAACCAGGAGCCGTCGGCCTCCTGGTGGCGCAGCAGCCAGGCGACGCCGCGCCGGGTGCGCGGGTCGCGGGCGCGGCCGGTCTCGGCGAGCATCTCCACCACGTGCGCGGTGACGTCCGCCGAGGGCGGGTCGATGACCTCGCCGAAGTCGCAGAACGGGAGCTTGTTGGGGAGCTTGCTGGTGTTGTCGGCGTCGAAGGCGCCCCAGGCGCCGTCCTTGGACTGCATGCCGAGGTTCCAGTCGACGGCCCGCTCGACGGCGCCGGCCAGCCCGGCGGTGTCGGGGTGGTCGATCCGGCGCAGTGCGAGGACCACCTCGGCGGTGTCGTCCACGTCCGGGTAGGTGTCGTTCTGGAACTCGAAGGCCCAGCCGCCGGGGGCCAGCCGGGGGCGCTTGACGGCCCAGTCGCCGCGGGTGGTGACCTCCTCGCCGAGCATCCAGCTGCCGGCCCGGACCAGGGCGGGGTGGTCGCCGGGCAGTCCGGCGTCGCGCAGCGCGATGGCGGCCAGGCAGGTGTCCCAGACCGGGGACTGGCAGGCTTCCATCCAGCGCTTGCCGTCCTCGGTGTGCACGGTGAAGGAGTCGAAGGCGGCGAGGCCGGCCTTCATCACCGGGTGGTCGAGCCGGTAGCCGAGCAGCCGCAGCGCGATCAGCGAGTAGACGGCGGGCGGCTGGATGCCGCCCCAGCAGCCGTCGGCCTCCTGGCGTTCGACGATCCAGGCGGCGGCCTGCCGCAGGGCCAGCCGGCGCACCGGCTTGATGGCGTGCCGGTGGTAGCGGTGCATCAGCTGGTCGAGCCGCTGGAAGAGGCCGTCCCAGCTGTGCGCGGGGGCGAGCGGCCGCTCGGGGTGGGGGTTCGCCGGGTCGGTGTGCAGTTCGGTGAGGCCGAACGGGGCGGGGCGGACCGGGCGGTGCGCGGAGACCACGGTGAGCGGGACGATCGTCTGCCGGGCCCACTGGCCGAAGGAGTAGATGTTCAGCGGCGCCCAGCTTGGCAGGAACAGCACCTCGGGGGGCAGCTCGGGGAGCTTCTCCCAGGGCCACCAGCCGAACAGGGCGAGCCAGATCCGGGTGAAGACCCGGCTGGCGGCGATGCCGCCGCGCTCGCGGACGAAGGCGGCGGCGGCCCGCATGTGCGGGGCGTCCGCGGCGTCCCCGGCGAGCCGGAGGGCCACGTACGCCTCGACGGTGGTGGAGAGTTCGGGCGGGCCGCCGTGGAAGGTGGCCCAGGTGCCGTCCTCCCGCTGCCGGGAGCGGATCCAGGCCGCGCTGGCCCGGGTCTGCTCCTCGGTGCGGATGCCCAGGAACTCCCTGAGCAGCAGGTCTTCGGCGTCCATGGTGACGTTGGTCTCCAGATCGCCCTTCCACCAGCCGTCGGCGTGCTGGAGTGACAGCAGGTGTGCGGTGGCGCGGCTGAGCGCCGCCACTGGTGAGGAATCGTCAGATCGTGCTACTGCAACTGAGGTTTGGGGTCCGAGCCTTCCACCCGCGGTTGCTGTCACTCTTACGTCACCTCTCTCTGACCACCACGAATTCGGCGAGTGCGACGAAGTGCTCGCGCACCTCGTCGGCCATGGGCACCTCGCCGAGGGCGGCGAGGGCGGTGTCGTACTGGCGGCGGGCCTCTTCCTGCGTCCAGGCCCGGCCGCCGGCCCGCTCGATCAGCGCGGCGCGGGCGGCGAGCACCTGCTCGCTCTCCTCGCCGCGGCCGGCCGGGTCGGCCAGCTGTGCGGCCAGCTCGCGGGAGGCGGCGCCCCCCTCGGCCAGCGCGGCGCACACCGGCAGCGACTTCTTCCGCGACTGGAGGTCGCTCCAGTGCGGCTTTCCGGTCACCTCGGTGGCGCCCCAGATGCCCAGCAGGTCGTCCACCGCCTGGAACGCCAGGCCCAGGTGGTGGCCGTACCGCTGGAGCGCGTCGGACACCCGGTCGTCGGCGCCGGCCAGCACCGCGCCGATCGCCGCCGAGGCCGCCAGCAGGGCTCCGGTCTTGCCGCCCTCCATGGCCAGGCACTCCTCGACGGTCACCGCGTCGCGCTGCTCGAAGGAGACGTCCAGCGCCTGGCCGTCGATCAGCCGCCGGGTGGCGGTGGTGATCAGCCGGACGGCGCGGGCGGCGTCGGCCGGGTCGGCCCCGCCGGTCACCGCGGCGTCCAGCAGGACCTCGGTGCCGAGGGTGGCCAGCGCGTCGCCGACCAGCACGGCCTGCGCCGGACCGAACACCGTCCAGGCGGTGGCCCGGTGCCTGCGCGTCTCGTCACCGTCCATCAGGTCATCATGGAGGAGGGAGAAATTGTGCACCAGCTCGACCGACACGCCGCCGGGTACGCCCACCTGCGCGTCCGCGCCCACCGCTTCGGCCGACAGCAGGGCCAGCGCCGGGCGCACGGCCTTGCCGCCGTCGCCCGCGGCGGGCTTGCCGTCCCGGTCGATCCAGCCGAAGTGGTAGGCGGCGACGGTGTCCATCGGTGCCGCCAAACGGGCGACGGCCGCGCGCATCGGCGGCGTGCAGAGCGTGCGTCCGCGCGCCAGCAAGTCGAGGACGGTCGGGGTGTCCTCGACCGTCGAGCCGGTGCGTGCCTCCACGTGCGTTCCCTCTCGGTACGTCCGGCCGGCCGCGGCGGGCGGCCGGACGGGTGCGGTGTCAGTGGTCGGGGGGAGGGGGCTCGGCGTCATCGGGGCCACCGACCGTCCCCCCGGTCGACCGGGAGCCGGCCGTGGCCGGCCAGGGCGGCGTCGGCCGCGGCGTGGCCGCTGCGGACCGCACCCTCCATGGTCGCTGGCCAGCCGGTGGCCGTCCAGGCCCCTGCGAGCAGGACGCCGGGCACCCCGGTGCGTGCGCCGGGGCGCAGCCGGGCCGTGCCGGGCGCCGGGTCGAAGGTCGCGGTGCGCTCCCGGGTGACGAAGAAGTCCAGCACCCGGGCGCCGCGCGCGGCGGGCAGCAGGCGCTCCAGCTCCGGCAGGTAGCGGGCGCGCAGCTCGGCGACCGGCAGGTCGATCTCGTCCTCGACGGCGGACTGCGAGACGGCCAGGTACTGGGCGCCGGGGACGTCCAGGCCGGAGTGCCGGGTGCGGTCGAAGACGAACTGCACCGGGGAGCCGAGCGCCGCGAAGAACGGGCGGCGGACCAGCCGCCGGTCGTAGACCGCGTGCACGTTGAGGATCGGGGCGGTGCCGAGCTCGGTCAGCCGGTGCTGGGCCGGGATCGCGCCGGGCGGCAGCAGGGCGGCCGCGGTGTCCTGGGCGCCGGCCAGCACCACGGTGTCGGCGGTGAGCAGCTCGCCGCCCTCCAGCCGGACGGCGTTCTGCTCGGCGGCCTTCAGCTCGGCGGCCCGGGTGCGCAGCCGGATCCGGACGCCGGCCCGCTCCAGCTCGGCCACCGCCCGGTCGTGGTGGATCTCGCCGAGCGGGACGTCCGCCGTGCCGATGTCGGCGGCGCCGGCCTCGGAGAGCAGGCCGGTCTTGAAGACCATCGCGGCCAGCGCCATCGAGGTGCGGTCGGCGGTGGCGTTCAGGGTGGCCACGCCGACCAGGTCCCAGACGGCGGCCACGGTGGCCGGGGTCTGGCCGTGCCGGCGCAGCCAGTCGCCGAAGGAGAGGTCGTCCAGCGCCGGGTCGGCGAGGTCGAGCTTCTGCAGGGCGAGCGCGCCGCGCACCACCCGCAGCCGGTCGGCCGGGGACAGGTGCCGGTAGGTGGCGAGGGAGCCGGCCAGGTGCAGCGGGACGGGCAGGTCGGCGCGGCGCAGCCGGCCGAGGCTGCGGGTGCCGTCGGGGGCGACCGAGAGCACCGGCACGTCCAGCCGGGGCTGCAGGCCGACCAGGCCGTTCGCGCCGAGCCGGTCGACCAGGCCGCGGTAGGCGGTGCAGCAGCGCAGGTAGACGTGCTGGCCGTTGTCGACGGTCAGTTCGCCGCGCTTGAAGGAGAAGGCCAGGCCGCCGAGCCGGGGGCGGGCCTCCAGCAGGGTGGTGCGCACGCCCGCGTCGGCCAGGCGGAGGGCGGCGGTGATGCCGGCCAGGCCGCCGCCGACGACCACGGCGGTGCGCCCGCGCTGCGCTGTCGGCGTGCTCATCGATCCTCCCGGGCCGCGGTGGACGGTGGGCACAACAACGTGCGCGTGCGTCGTGATTCCCCGTTGACACAGCGTGACAGAACTGGCGCGAGAATCAAGAACGCCCTCCGGCGAGCCCGGACAGTGCCACGTACGCCTTCTCCCAGCCCGGCAGGGAGACCCGGCCGCGGAGCACCGCGCGCGGGTCGGCGGCGATCCGGCCGAGCAGGCGGTGGTAGATGCCGGCCATCGCGGCGGTGGCGGCGCGGCTGCGGCGGTCGAGCATCGGCAGCAGCCGCAGGCCCTCCTCGAAGGCGCGCTGGGCGCGTTCGGCCTCGAAGGCGACCAGGCCGGTGAAGTCGGCCCCGGCCGGGAGGGCGGGCAGTGCGAAGCCCTGCTGGCAGCCGAACCGGACCAGGTCCTCGGTGGGCAGGTAGGTGCGGCCGTTCAGGGCGTCCTCGCGCAGGTCGCGCAGGATGTTGGTGAGCTGCAGGGCCAGGCCCAGGGTGTCGGCGTACTCGGCGCCGCGCTCCCGGTCCTCGCAGCCGTAGACGCCGAGCGAGAGCCGGCCGATCGAGCCGGCCACGCAGCGGCAGTAGACCTTGAGGTCCTCGAAGGTGGCGTACTCGACGCCCTTGAGATCCATCTCGACGCCGTCGACCAGTTCGTCGAAGCCGCCGAGCGGGATCGGGAAGCGGCGGGCCGCGTCCGCCAGGGCGACCTTGATCGGGTCGGTGTCGTCCTCGCCCACCGCGCCCGCCCGGACCTCGTCCAGCAGGACGCGGGTGCGGGCCAGCGCCTCGGCCTTCTGCTCGGCGGGCAGTTCGCCGTCGCCGATGTCGTCGACCCGGCGGGCCAGCGCGTACAGCGCCGACATCGCCAGCCGCTTGGCCTCGGGCAGCAGCCGGATCCCGTAGCTGAAGTTGCGGGCCTGCAGGGCGGTGACCGCCTCGCAGTACCGGTAGGCCGCCATGACCGGCGCGGACGCCAGTGGTGATGCCCCCACGCGGGCGCTCACCTTCCCTTCGCGAAGAGTGCCGCCGCCCGGCCGGCCAGGCGGCGCTTGTCGGGCTTCGCCCGGTGCGCGAGCACGTCGAACCCGGCCGCCTCGATGGCGTCCAGGGCCGCGTACCCGCCGGCGGTGAATCCCGCCAGCAGCAGTCGGAGCCTCCCGTGAACCGTACCCACCAGCGGCGCGCCGCGGTCGAGCAGGGTCCGGGCCCGGCTCGCCTCCCAGGCGATCAGCTGGCGCACGCCGCGGGTGGCGGCGGGGGCGGCGAGGTCGTCCTCGGTGACGCCGAAGGCGGCGAGGTCCTCCTGGGGGAGGTAGATCCGGCCGCGTCCGAGGTCCTCGGCGACGTCCTGGAGGTGCTCGACGACCTGCAGCGCGGTGCAGATCGCGTCGGACAGTTCGACCCGCTCCGGGGTGGCGCGGCCGGCCAGGGCGAGCACCAGGCGGCCGACCGGGTCGGCGGACAGGGTGCAGTAGCGGCGCAGGTCCGCGTAGGTGGCGTAGCGGGCGGTGGTCTGGTCCACCCGGTTGGCCTCGATCAGCCGGCGGAACGGCTCGGGGGTGACGGCGTGCCGTTCGACCAGCGGGACGAGGCGGCGCAGCAGCGGGTGCCGGGGCTCGCCGGGGTCGGTGCCCAGGACGGTGCCGTGCGGGGCCGGGTCGTCGCCGAGGGCGGTGGCGAAGACCCGGTCGAGGTCGCGCTCCAGGCCGTCCAGCAGGGCGAGCCGGAAGCCCTCGTCGCCGGGCGCGCCCGGGACGTCCAGCAGTCGGGCGACGGCGGCCGGGTCGGCGAGGTCGCCGTCGCCCGCGTCGTCGACCAGGCGGGCGAAGCCGTAGACCGCCATCAGGTCGCCGCGCCAGGCGGCGGGCAGGGAGCCGGGGGCGACCGGGAAGTTCTCCAGGTCGGCCTTGTCCAGCGTCACCGCCGCTGTCTGGTTATCTGACTTAGTTGAATCCGACACTGCCGTCACTCCCCCGTTCTACACCGGGCCGCACCGCCACCGCGCCACGGACACGCATCCGTCGCCGCCCCTTCACCCGCCGCACGGCGCAGGGC
>NZ_JBHUWH010000192.1:0-13672 GCF_042670125.1 Kitasatospora sp. NPDC057198
GGTTGAAACCGCCGCGCTCACGGTCGCCACCGAACGAACGGCCACCGCGGTCGTCCCGGTTGAAACCGCCACGCTCACGGTCGCCACCGAAGGAACGGCCACCACGGTCACCGCGGTCGTCCCGGTTGAAGCCACCGCGCTCGCCACGGTCCCGGTCGCCGAACGAACGGCCGCCACGGTCACCGCGGTCGTCCCGGTTGAAACCGCCGCGCTCGCCGCGGTCCCGGTTGTTGTACGCCGGGCGCTCGCTGCGGGCCTCGCGGTAGGACGGGGCGCGCTCCTCGGTCACCGGCTCGGCCTCGGCCGGGGCGGCGACGGCGGCGGCAACGGGGGTCTCGGCGTCGGCCTCGGCGGCCGGCTCCTCGTCCTCGATGCCCAGCTCGGCGCGCTCGCGGGCGGCGCGGGCGGCCAGGCGGTCGGCCTCCTCGCGCAGCTCGGTGGCGCGGCGCTGGGCGCGCTCCAACTCGCGGGTCAGCTCGGCGACCTCGCGCTCGGCGGCGCCGGCGATGCCGGACGCGCTCTCGGCCTGCACCTCGACCAGCGAGCGGGCACCGGTGATCCGGGCCACCTCGGCGTCGAAGGCGTGGTCGAGGATGTGGCGCGAGGCGTCCACGCCCGCGTCCTCCATCAGGCGGAACACGCCGCGGCGCTGGTGCGGCAGCACCAGGGTGACGACGGTGCCGGAGCGGCCGGCCCGGGCGGTGCGGCCGGAGCGGTGCAGGTAGTCCTTGTGGTCACCGGCCGGGTCGACGTTCAGCACCAGGTCGATGCCGTCGACGTGGATGCCGCGGGCGGCGACGTCGGTGGCGACGACCACGTTCAGGTAGCCGTCCTTGAAGTCGCCGAGGACGCGGGTGCGGGCGCCCTGGGTCATGCCGCCGTGCAGCGCGTCGGCCTTCACCCCGGCCTCCAGCAGCTGCTGGGCGACCCGGTCCGCGCCCATCTGGGTGCGGACGAAGATGATGGTGCGGCCCTTGCGGGCGGCGATCGCGTTGGTGATCGGCGCCTTGTCCTTGGGCTTCACGACCAGGATGTGGTGGGTCATGGTGGTGACCGCGCCGGCCGACGGGTCGACCTCGTGGGTGACCGGGTTCTTCAGGTAGCGCTTGACCAGAGTGTCGATCTCGTTCTCCAGGGTGGCGGAGAACAGCAGGCGCTGGCCGCCGGCCGGCACCAGGTCGAGGATCTCGGTGACCTCGGGCAGGAAGCCCATGTCGGCCATCTGGTCGGCCTCGTCGAGGACGGCGATCTCGACCTCGTCCATCTTGGCGGAGCCGCGGTTGATCAGGTCGCGCAGGCGGCCGGGGGTGGCCACCAGGACGTCGACGCCGCGCTCCAGCGCGTAGATCTGGTTCGACATCGAGGTGCCGCCGCAGACCACCTTGAGGCGCAGGCCGAGCACCGAGCCGAACGGCTCCAGCGCGTCGGCGACCTGCATGGCCAGCTCGCGGGTCGGGACGAGGATCAGGCCGCGCGGGTGCTTGGCCTTGGTGCGCTCGCCGCCGGCGAGGCGGGTCAGCAGCGGGAGGCCGAAGCTCAGGGTCTTGCCGGAGCCGGTGCGGCCGCGGCCGAGCACGTCCTTGCCGGACAGCGCGTCCGGGATGGTCGCGGCCTGGATCGGGAACGGGGTGGTGACGCCGCGCTTGGCGAGCGCCCGGACGACGTCGTCGTGCAGGCCCAGGTCGCCGAAGGTGATGGTGGGCTCGGCGTCGGCGGTGTCGCCGTCCGCGTCGAGGCCGGGGTCGGCGTCGAGATCGGTGTCGAGGTCGCTGTCGGCGTCGGTCAGCTCGGCGAGCTCCGCGTCCAGCGTGTCGGTGTCGAGGGAGTCGGCGTCGGACCCGTTCGCGGGCATGGCGAAGCGGGCGTCGTCAACGAGAGACATGCAAAACCTTCCGGAAGTGGCACGCGCCAAAGTCCGGGGGTCTGTTGAAAAACCGCCTCTATGCGGTCAGCCACGGATCGCCGGAACGCGCCAAGGGCGCTCAAAGGTGTATGAGGAGCGCCAGCCAAATAGGATCAAACGAACGATCTACCACCATAGGGGAGCCTCGGGATCAGAGGCAAATCCCCTGGTCAGCACCGTCGAACGAAGGCCCGGTCCGGTCCGGCGCGCCACCCGGCCCGCCCTGAGCGCTCAGTGCGCCGACGACGGCCCGCCCGCCGGCTCCGACCCCGCGCCGCTGGGCGTCGCGGACGGCGCCGCCGAGTGCGAGGACGCCGGCGGGCTGCTCGGCGGACCCGACGGGGCTGCCGTCCCACCGCCGCCACCACTGCCGCCGGAGCCGCTGCCGCCGGAACCACTGCCGCCGGAACCACTGCCCCCGGCGGGCTGGCTGGACGACGGCGCGGACGGCCCGGACGGCGTCCCGGACGGGGCCGGGCCGCTCGCCGAGGGCGCGGGCACCTGGACGGCCCCGCCCGGCACCCCCTCCGCCGCCGGCGGCACGGACCCGGACGCCGGGGCACCCGCGGCGGACGACGCGGCCGGTGACGCACCGTCAAGGCTCAACGTGCCGCCGTGTTCCCCGGGCCGGCTGCCCGTCCGCGCCGCCGGCCCGCCGCCCGGCTTGGTGCTGGCCGCGGCACTGCCCGTCCCGGACGGCTTCACCTGCACCGTCCCGCCGGGGGCGTCCGCGCCCACCGACATGCACCCGCCCAGTCCGAGCACCGCCAGGGCCGCCGCCACCGAACCCACCGCCGCCCGCCGCCGCGCCGACCGTCCGGCCACCGGCCGTCCCGCCGCCGGCCGCCCTACCACCAGCCGCCCTGCCGCAGACCGCCCTGCCATCGATCGTCCTGCCACCGACCGAACGAGCGCCGACCGAACGACCGCCGACCGAACGACCGCCGACCGGCCCACCGAACCCGCCACCATCGAGCCACCTCCCGCACGGCCCGCCCCGGGCCGCCACCATTTCCGGTGCCCAACGCGCGGCCCGCCCACCGGGACACGGGTGGCGCCCCACTCACCCCCAGATCGCGTGCCCGACGCCCGCCCCCGCGTACACCGCGGTCAGGCCCGCCCCCAGCGACAGCGCCACGTTCCCCAGCGCCGCGCCGCGCGAACCGTTCTGCGCCAGCTTCAGCGTCTCGAACGAGAAGGTCGAGTACGTGGTGAGCGCCCCGCACAGGCCCGTCCCGAGCAGCAGCCGGACGTCCGGCGGGGCGACCGCGGTGAGCAGGCCGAGCAGCGCGCAGCCGCAGACGTTGACGGTCAGCGTGCCCCACGGGAAGCCGAAGCCGACCCGGGAGTGCACCGCCCGGTCGGTCAGGTAGCGCAGCGGCGCGCCGACCGCGGCGCCCACCACCACCAGCAGCCAGTTCACTCCGCCGCCTCCCGCCCGGCCGCGTCCGCAGCCCCTTCCCCGGCCCGCCCCCCGGCCCGTTCGCTCCGCCCCAGTAGCACCGCCCGGGTCGCGCCCGCGGCCGCCCACACGGCGGCCAGCGCGGCCAGCAGCGTCCCGGCCAGGTAGAGCAGCGCCCTGCCGGGCAGCGCGTGGTCGAACAGCTGCTGGGCGTCCACCGCGTACGTCGAGAAGGTGGTGAAGCCGCCGAGGATCCCGGTGGCCAGGAACGGCCGCAGCAGCGGGTGCGGCGTGCGCCGGCCCTCGGTCAGCACCACCAGCACCACCCCGATGAGCGCGCAGCCGACCAGGTTGACGAGCAGCGTGGTCCACGGGAAGGCGTCCTTCGCGGTCGGCCACAGCAGCCCCGCCCCGTACCGGGCGCTCGCCCCGAGCACCCCGCCCGCGGAGACCACCGCCACCACCCGCCCCTGCCCGCGCAGCACCGGCTCCCTCGTCGTCATGCCGCAAAGTCAAGCACCCGCCACCGCCCGAATGCCCTGGCGCCCCGTCAGCGGAACTCCGACAATGGGGCGCGTGGAGATGACCAGGGACGAGTTCGAGGCGCTGGTGTCCGACGCGCTGGACCGGATTCCGCCGCGGCTGGCCGCGATGATGGACAACGTCGCGGTGTTCGTCGAGGACGAACCCGACCCCGCCACCCCGGAGCTGCTCGGCCTCTACGAGGGCATCCCGCTCACCGAGCGCGGCGAGTGGTACGCCGGCGTCCTCCCCGACCGGATCATGGTCTACATGGGCCCGACCCTCCGCTACTGCGAGACCCGCGAGGAGGCCGTCGAGGAGGTCCGCACCACCGTCATCCACGAGGTGGCCCACCACTTCGGCTTCGACGACGACGAACTCCACGAACTCGGCTGGTCCTGACCCCGCCACCGCCGCAGCCTCCGCCTCCCCCGCCGCCGCACCCCCCGCGCCCCTCGCGACCAGCCCCGCCGCGCCGACCGCCGGAAACCGTTTTGGCGTTCCCGCCCGGCATCCCATATGCTTCTCGACGTCCCCGAACGCCGGATCATCCGGCCGGAAGGGCCGCAAGCCCTCATCGTCTAGTGGCCCAGGACGCCGCCCTTTCAAGGCGGTAGCACGGGTTCGAATCCCGTTGGGGGTACGCAGTACCGTAGTAAGGTCCTGTGCGGAGCGATCCGCATGAGGTCCCGTGGAGCAGTTGGTTAGCTCGCCACCCTGTCAAGGTGGAGGTCGCGGGTTCAAGTCCCGTCGGGATCGCTCGTCTCGCAAGAGGCGGTGCAGTACGGCCAGGTAGCTCAGTTGGTACGAGCGTCCGCCTGAAAAGCGGAAGGTCGCCGGTTCGACCCCGGCCCTGGCCACAACGTTTGACCAGGAACGATGCCCTCGAAGCAGCTCGCTTCGGGGGCATTTCCGTGCCGCTTGACGCCAGCCGTGCCGCTTGACGCCAACCGCGCAGCGGACGGTCGGCCGTCGGTGGACGGTCGGCTGCCGGAGCGGTTGAGGGCTCGTGCGGGACCGGAGAACGGGCACGGCGGCAAGTACCGCGCACGAGTGCTGTCGGCCCGGATGCCGGACTAATCTGAGGGTGTTGCCCGGCGCACCCCAGGAAACGGCCGTCATGAACCCGGAGCACTTCGCACTCCTCGAAGAAGCCCGACGGAGCCTGCCCGACGGGTTCAAGGTGGAGATCTCGGGCGACACCATCGTCATGACGGTCAGCCCCTCGGGGATCCACCAGCGAAACCTGCTGCTGATCCGCCGCCAGTTCGACAGGTACGCCCCGGTCGACCTGCTGCCGAGCGAGAACACCGACTTGGTGTCACCCAACGTCGGCAAGAGCCGCAACCCAGACCTGACGTACCTTCCGAGCGAGGCGCTGGAAACGACCGACAACCAGGTCCCGTCCGAGTCCGCCACCATCGCCGTCGAACTCGTCTCCCCCTCGAACCCGGAGAACGACTGGGTCGGCAAGGTCCGCGACTACCCGCTGATGGGGATCCCGCTGTACCTGCTGGTCGACGCCCGGCAGAAGACCGTCACCCTGTTCAGCCGGCCCGACGGTACGAAGTACCACCGCCGTGAGGACATCGAGTTCGGCGAGACGCTGCGCATCCCTGAGCCGTTCGACTTCGACCTGGTCACGAACGACCTGCTGCCGTACTGACCCGCGCCTGCCCGCACCGCCCACCACCGGTCGACGCCGGTCCTGACGCCAACCGGCTCGAACGGTGGCGCTCGACGACGGCCTTCCCCGTGTCCGCACGCGCTCCGGCTGCGCCAGGGGCAGTACGCCCCGTCCACCGTCTTCCCCGTGGCGTGCGCGGAGTGCGGCCGTTCTGTCGGCAAGGGCGAAAACCGGTCACTGATCCCGTGCGGCAAGGGGTAGTTGACGGGGGTCGTCGCCGTTGGGGTGGGGAGGCGTTCCCGAGCCCGGCGGGCGAGCCGGTCCCGCTGGTCCGGCCGTTGGACGCGCAGGCGCCGGCCGACCTGCGGTGGTACCTGGAGGAGTACCTGCGCGCCGTTCGCGGTGCACAGCGAGCGCGGGCCGCGGATCGCCGAGCGGCTGCCGGGCCGGGGCGCCCAGGTGCTCGGGGCGAGCGGCGGCCCGCGCTCGACCCGGCCGACCGGCCGGAACGGCCGTAGCGGACGGGGTGCCCTGCCCCCGCACGTATGCTCCGTGTACGGTGCGATGCCGAGGGGGTGGGGCATCGTGCTTCGCAGATCTTCGGTCGTCCTGCGCGTCACCGGTCTGGGCGCGGCGACGGGAACCGCGCCGTACCTGCTGCTCGGGGGAGGCGCCGCCCTGAGCGGCATGCCCCTGGTCGGGCTCGCACTGGTGGCGCTCGGCCTGCTGACCGGAGCGTTCACCGGCCTGGCCGTCGCCTGGTCCCTGGCCGCCTGCCGGGTGGGCGCGCCCACCCGGCGGTGGTCCGTCCGGGCCGCCCTGGCCGCGGGCCCGGCGCTGGTGCTGGCCTACCTGATCGTGGCGGTACTCACCGGCGGCCCCTTCCTCTTCGCCGTCGGCCTCTTCGGCTCCCCGATCGCCGTGGTGGTCGCCGCCCTGGCCGGCGCGAACCTGGCCCGCCGGGTCGGCCCCTTCGCCTGGGTGCCCCCGGAGGAGGTCGAACGGTTCGCGAAGCTCCACCGCGCGAGGACCCTCCACCCGCGCCGCGGGTAGGCCGGTCCGGCCGGGTCAGCGGACGACGTCGAACACGTTCTTCTGCAGGCCGTTGGCGTACGCCTCGTGCTCGACCAGCTTCAGCTTCTGGGCGTCCTTGTCGGTGGCGCTGAACAGGCGCTTGCCCGCGCCGAGCAGGAGCGGGAAGACCAGCAGGTGGTAGCGGTCGATCAGTCCGGCGTCCGAGAGGGCCTGGTTCAGGGTGGCGCTGCCGTGGACGATGATCGGACCGCCCTCGGTCTCCTTCAGGGCGGCGACCTCCTCGAGCGAGCGCAGGATCGTGGTCTCGCCCCAGTTCGTCACCAGGTCGTCGTCGGTGAGGGTGGTGGAGACGACGTACTTCGGCATCACCTTGTAGCCGGCGAAGTCCGCCATGTCCGGCCAGACCGGGCTGAACGCCTGGTAGCTGGTCCGGCCCAGCAGCATCGCGGTGGCCTCCTCCTGTTCGCGGCCCTTGATCTCGAACGCCTCGGGGAGGAACTCGACGTCCTTGAAGGTCCAGCCGGAGTTGCGGTAGCCGGGCTCGCCGCCCGGGGCCTCCACGACGCCGTCGAGCGAGATGAAGGCGGTGCTGATCAGGGTGCGCATCGGTGGTTCCCGGTCTCTCGTGTGCGGTGGTCGGCGGTGGGCCGGTGGACGCCGCGGCCTGCATTGGGCTGCCTTGGGCTGCCTTGGGCTGCGGCGCACCTTCCACGACTACTGACTGACGATCATGAAGGAACTCATCGGTCCGCGCCGGGTTTTTCGCGTTCCCCGCCGCGTCAGGCGGACGGCGGCCGCTCGATCAGCGCGGCGAGCCCGTCGAGGACCCGGGGGAGGCCGAACTCGTAGGCGCGGTCGGCGTCGTAGGCGCCGCCCTGGGCCTGGCCGGCGGCGGTGCCGACGCGGGTGGCGACGGGGTAGCGGGCCGGGTCGAGGACGCGGGCGAGGAGGTCGGCGTTGGCCTCCCACCACTGCTGGTCGTTCATGGCGCTGTCCTGCTGGGCGGCGCGGGCGTCGGCGGCCGTCCGGGCGCAGGTGTGGACGAAGCCGAGCAGGTGGGTGAGGGCGGCGTCGAGGCGGACGTCGTCGAGGCCGGTGTCCTCCAGGGCGCGCAGCTCGTACTCGTACTTGGCCATCAGGCCGGGGCCGAGCGGCGGGCGGGTGGTGGGGACGGCGGCGGTCCAGGGGTGGGCGGCGTACAGGGCGCGGTTGTCGTCGGCGACGGCGGCGGCGCGGGCGCGCCACCCCCGGTCGGCGGGGGTGCTGCGGGGCATCGCAGCGTAGAGGGTGTCGAGCATCAGGTCGAGCAGCTCGGCCTTGCCGGGGACGTAGGTGTACAGCGCCATCGGGGAGAGGCCGAGCTCCTGGGCGACCCGGCGCATGGTGACGGCGTCCAGCCCCTCGGCGTCGGCGACCCCGATCGCGGCGGCAGCGATGGTGGCGGGCGACTGGGCCTGCCGGGGCCCGCGCCGGCCGGTGGCGGGGGCGGTGGGGACGCCCCAGAGCAGGGCGAGGGTGTGCGCCGGGTCTCCGGCACTGCTCCGGTTGCTGGCCATGCGGGGGATTCTCCCATGCAAAAATCTCCGTA
Source organism: Kitasatospora sp. NPDC057198 (assembly GCF_042670125.1). Classification (NCBI taxonomy): domain Bacteria; kingdom Bacillati; phylum Actinomycetota; class Actinomycetes; order Kitasatosporales; family Streptomycetaceae; genus Kitasatospora; species Kitasatospora sp. NPDC057198. The sequence goes on from NZ_JBHUWH010000192.1 coordinate 8,078, forward strand.
CTGTGTATAGTGTACGTCGTACGGAGATTTTGGCGCAGCACGTCCACCGATCCGGAAGGACCTCCCCTTGAAGATCAACCGCTCTGCCGTGTCCCTGAACGTCGAGGACGTCGCGGCCTCCGCCGCCTTCTTCACCGCGCACCTCGGCTTCCGGGAGGAGATGTCCGCCGACGGCTTCGCCTCGCTCGGCCACCCGACCGCCGGCCTGAACGTGGTCCTGCTGCGCCGGGGCCTGGAGGTGCTGCCGGAGGGCTTCCGCGACCAGCACGCGGCCGGGCTGATCCTGGCCTTCACCGTGGACGACGCGGCCGCCACCGAGGCCCGATTCAAGGAGGCCGGGGTCGAGATCACCATGCCGCTACTGGACGAGCCGTGGGGCGAGCGGCTGTTCCAGGTCACCGACCCGAACGGGGTCGTCGTGCAGTTCGTCCAGTGGCTGACCCCGGAGGGGGCCGCCGCCCAGGCGTAGCGGGGAGAACGGCACGGTGCCCCGGAGCGGACCTCGCTCCGGGGCACCGGCACGCGGTACGGGCGCCGCCGCTACGTCCGGACACCACCCTCAGCCGGAACGGTCCCGGACGGGACGGCCCCGGCGACCGCCTGCCGGGCGAAGGCCACCAGTTGGGCGCGCAGGTCGGGCTCCGGCCCGGCGGCCAGGATCAGCCGGGACATCTGGGGCACCGCGTGCGGCCAGGCGGCCAGCGCGATCAGGCTCAGCAGGCAGGAGGTGACCTGCGGGGAGACCTCGGTGCCGAAGGTCTCGGCGAGCGCGGCGACCTTCCGCTCGTAGTGGGTGGCCCGGTGCTCCTCGTCGGACAGCGCGCCCTCGCGGTGGTGCAGGCCCTCCCAGAGCGAGAGCCGCAGCAGGACGGGATTGGCCCGGTGGAAGTCGTACACCCGGCCCACGTACTCGGCGGGGTCGTCGCCGGGGCGCAGCGGGACGGCTTCGGCGAGTTCGTCCAGGGCCTGCGCGACCACCCGGTCGAAGAGCTTCTGCTTGCTGCCGAAGTAGCCGTAGATGCGCTCCTTGTTGACGCCGGCCAGTTCGGCGATGCGGTCCACGCGGGCGCCCGCGATGCCGTGCGCGGCGAACTCTTCCCTGGCGGCGGAGAGCAGCCGTTGCTTGGTGGAGGTCGGGTCCTGGGTCATGCGGTCAGCGTAGGGCGGGACGGCCCGGCCTGCCAACCAACTGGATAGTTGACAACCAACTGGTTGGTTGGTTAGCTTCGAACAACCACCGCACCTCCCCGTCCCATCTCCCACCGCACCTCCCGCCGCACCTCCCTGCCGAGCCGACCGAACCGGAGGCACCCCGTGTCGACCACCGCCGTTACCGCCGCCACCACCCCCGCCACCGCCGCCACGACCGCCCCCGCCCCGTCGGTGCACGTCCGCGCCCTGCTCACCTGGCTGGCCGTCTACCCGGCGATCACGCTCGCCCAGCTCCTGCTCGGCCCCGCGCTGACCGGCCTGTCCGTGCCGCTGCGGGTCCTGGTCGTCACCGCCCTGGTCGTCCCCACCGTGGTCTACCTGCTGGTGCCCGCGCTGCTGCGGGCCCGCGGCGCGCTGCTGCGCCTGCGCGGCTGAGGCGCGGACGGCCACCCTTCCGGCCGCGGGTCGCAGCGCCGTCCGGGCGGGCCCGGCTGTTAGCGTCGACGACCGCCCGGGGACGTCCGCGGGCGCGCCCACCAGCAGGAGGTCCCCGGTGATCCGGATGCCCCGGGCCGCCGTCGCGGCCGCCGCGACGGCCCTGGTCGCCACCGTCCTGGGCGCGGCCCCGGCCTCCGCCGCCGGCCGGCTGCCCGCCGCGGATCCGCTGCAGGGCCGATTCGCCTCGGCCGCCGCCGAGTTCGGCGTTCCGGAGGGGCTGCTGCTGGCGCTGGCCTACCAGCAGACCAGGTGGGAATCGCACGGCGGCGAGCCCAGCACCACCGGCAACTACGGGGTGGCCGGGCTGACCCGGGTCGACCCGGCCGCCGTCCCGCCCGGCGCGGACGGCCCGCGGCTGCACACCCTGGACGCCGCCGCCCGGCTGATCGGCCGCCCCGCCGAGCAGGTCGCGACCGACCCGGCGCAGAACCTGCGGGCCGCCGCCGCGCTGCTGGCGCACTACCAGCGGGAGTCCGGCCGGGCCGCGAGCCCCGACCCCGGCGACTGGTACCGGGCGGTGGCCCGGTACGGCGGCAGCGACGAAAGCCCGTTCGCGGACCGGGTGTTCGCAACCCTGCGCACCGGCGCCGAACGCACCACCGCTGACGGCCGGCACGTCCGGCTGGCCGCCGCCCCCGCCCTGCGCGTCGACCGCCCGGAGCGCCCGGCGCCCCGCTCCACCGAAGCCGAAGTCGAAGCCGGGGTCGGAGCCGGAACCGAGGCCCGAGCCGGAACCGGAGCCGAGGCCCGCGCCGGAACCGGTGCTGCCGTCGACTGCCCGGCCGGCCTGGACTGCGAGTGGCGCCCGGCCGCGTACGCCCTGACCGATCCCAAGGACCCGTCCTCGTACGGCAATTACACCAAGGCGAACCGCCCGGACGACGGCCAGCGGATCCGGTACGTGGTGCTGCACGACACCGAGGGCGGCTACGACGGCTCGCTCGCCGCCTTCGCCAACCCGCACAGCCAGGCCAGCGCGCACTACCTGGTGCGCTCCTCGGACGGGCACGTCGCCCAGCTGGTCAGCAACCGGGACGTGGCCTGGCACGCGGGCAACAAGACCTTCAACATGCACGGCATCGGCATCGAGCACGAGGGCTACGCCTTCCCCAAGGACCGGCCGACCTGGTACTCGGAGCAGCTGTACCAGTCCTCCGCCGCGCTGGTGCGCCACCTGGCCGCGCGCTACGGCATCCCGCTGGACCGGGAGCACGTGCTCGGGCACGACGACGTGCCCGGCCCGGTGCAGGCCAACGTGGCCGGGATGCACTGGGACCCGGGCACCTTCTGGGACTGGGCGCACTACTTCGACCTGCTGGGCGCCCCGCTGCCCCGCCCCGGCGGGCGGCCCGCGGTCGGCTCGGTGATCACCCTCGCCCCGGCGTTCGACACCAACCGCCCCGCGGTGAACGGGACTCCGGACCGCCCGGAGAACTTCGTCCCGCTGCACACCGGCCCGTCCGCCGACGCCCCGCTGCTGAACGGCGGCACCCGGGACGCCTCCGACTGGCGCGACAAGGCCGTCACCGGCACCCACTACGTGGTCGCGGACACCGCCGACGGCTGGACGGCGATCTGGTACGACGGGCAGAAGGCGTGGTTCGCCGACCCGGCCGGTTCGGTCAGCGCCCCCGACACCCGCCCCGGCCGGACGGTGCTCACCCCGCGCCCCGGCGCGGCCACGATCCCGGTGTACGGCCGCGCCTACCCGGAGGCCGCCGCCTACCGGGACCACCCGTCGATCCCCGTCCAGCAGGTGGTACCGCTGTCCGCGACCGTCCCGGCCGGACAGGCGTACCCGGCCGCGGACGCCGAACCGGTGCAGGGCGACTTCTACTACGCGCGGAACATCGACGGCGGCGCCCCGGAGGACCGCACCCTGGTGGTCGGCTGCGACACCTACTACCCGATCCGCTACAACCACCGGCTGGCCTACCTCAAGTCGACCGACGTGCAAGGCGGTTCGGCCGCCCCGGCCTGCCCCGGAAACTGAGCTGCCGCCCGGCCGGGCGGCCGCGTAGGGTCCGCCGCATGACGACGAACTGGACCGGGGTCCGGGCCCGGCTGGCCGCCCTCCGGCCGTACAGCGGAAGGGTGTTCGGCTCCGGACGGCACCGCTTCACCCTGGCCGACCCGCTGACCGAATCCCAACTCGCGGAGGCCGAACACCAGTTGGGCATCACCCTGCCCGCCGGGTACCGCACCTTCCTGGCCGAGGTCGGCGCGGGCGGGGCCGGCCCCTACTACGGCCTGTTCCCGCTGGCCGACTCCCCGGACGGCTGGGGCTGGCCGGGCCAGTACGACGGACCGGGGGACCTGGCGGCAGAGTTCCTCTCGGAGGCGGAACGCGCCCGGCTGGACGCGGAGTTCACCGCCCGCGAGCCCCGGGAGGAGGACTTCCCCGATCCGGACGCCCACCTGGCCGCGTTCCGTCCGTGGAACGAGGAGTGGGAGGTGCTGCGCCGCCGGATGACGGCGGGCTCGGTGCAGATCGGCGAGCAGGGCTGCGGCTACTCGTCCTGGCTGGTGGTCTCCGGCCCGCACCGGGGCAGCGTGTGGGACGACAGCTTCGCCGCGGACGGGTTGATGTCGCAGCTCGCCCCGGACTTCCGCACCTGGTACCTGGGTTGGCTGGCCCGCGCCGAGGTCGATTCCCGCGGCCGGCGATGAGCGGCGGCCGGCGGGCGCTACCTGCGGCGCAGCGCCTTGCGGGTGTTGCGCACCCGGCGGTGCAGGCGCTGGACGTTCGCCAGGGTGTGCACCCGGCCGGCCACGGTGAGCCGGTACTTGAGGCGCAGGAAGCGCGGCAGGGCCTCGATCCGGTCGTCCCCGATGGCGCTGATCAGCCGGGTGACGTGCCGGTGGTAGGCGTACCGGTAGTCGTGGTCGCCGTCGGGGACGGTCCAGAAGAACATCGGTATCTCCTCGACCAGGGTGTTGTGGTCGTAGGCCCGCAGGTGCTCGCGGAAGACCGGCTCGGGCCGGTCGAGCAGCCAGCCGCGGACGAGTTCTATGGAGCGGACCCGGTCGGCCAGGCCGCGCGGGTCGGTGCGGCGCTGGGTGATCGAGCTGTCGCCGTCCTCGCGGATCCGCCAGTGGTAGACCGGCTCGGAGAGCACGTCGACGTGCTCCGCCAGGAAGTGGTGCGGGACGCTGACCGGGGCGTCCTCGTAGAGCATGCCCTCGGGGTAGTCCAGGCCGGCGGCGGCGTAGAAGGAGCGCCGGTAGACCTTGTTCCAGGCGGTGCGGTCGGTGACCAGCGAGGGCAGTTCGCTGACGTGGGTGCGCAGCCGGGTCTCGGCGAACGGGCGGCGGTGCACGTGCGAGGGCTCCAGGCCGGCGGTGCGCAGCCGCAGCACGTTGCCGGTGGCGAAGTCGGAGCCGGTGCGGTCCAGGGTGTCGACCATCAGCCGGTAGGCGTTCGGCGGCACCACGTCGTCGCTGTCGACGAAGGCCAGGTACTCGGTGCCGGGGGCGAGGTGGCGCACGCCGGTGTTGCGGGCCGCGCCGAGGCCCTGGTTCTGCTGCCGGACCAGCCGGAAGCGGGGGTCGCGCGCGGCGTACCGCTCGGCGATGTCCGCGCTGCCGTCGGTGGAGCCGTCGTCGACCATGACGCACTCCAGTTCGGTGAGCGCCTGATCGGCGATCGAGTCCAGGCAGGCGGCGAGGTAGCGCTCGACGTTGTACACCGGGACGACGACGGAGATTCGGGGGGCCATCGGCTGCGCGGGCCTTTCGGGCTGGGCGCCCGAACAGGCTCGCGGGAAATTCCGCCGGGCGCGGACGCGCGCAGCATATCCGGCCCGAACCACCGTGCGGGAAACGGGAGGTGGAATGGGGGTAACGGAATTGTCCGCTCCGAATTCCGGCGGGCACCGGCCGGCGGAGAACGGCACCGCGGCGGATCCGGGAACGAACGGGCGCCGCTGCCCACCCCCGTGGGGC
>NZ_JBHUWH010000193.1:0-13666 GCF_042670125.1 Kitasatospora sp. NPDC057198
GAGCGTCCTGCTCCGCGGCGGGGCCGTGGCACGGCGGGAGCGGAGTGTCGGCGCTCGTCATGGCCTCATTCTCCACCTTCGCGATCACACCTTGGCGGTGCTCGCGCCGGAGTCCGTCCGGTCCTGCGGGGCGGCGGCCGGGGCGCCCGGACCGCCGGCGGCGGCGCCCTTGCCGGGCAGCAGGAGCAGCGCCAGCACCGCGCCGAGCACGGTCACGCCGGCCGAGACGCCGGAGACCACGTGCATGGCGTGGATGAAGGCGTCCTTGGCCGGGTCGACCAGGGCGGACAGGTGGAGCTTCTCGGCCACTCCGAGGGTGGACTCGATCGACTCGCCGGCCCGGTCGCGGACCTGGTCCGGCACCGCGGCCAGGTGGTCGTCCATGCCGTTGCGGTAGACCGTGGAGAGCAGCGCGCCCAGCACCGCGATGCCGAGCGAGCCGCCGACCTGGCGGAAGGTGTTGTTCAGCGCGGAGCCCGCGCCGGCCTTCTCGCGCGGCAGCGCGCCCATGATGGCGACCGTCACCGGCGGCATGACGTGCGCCATGCCGGTGCCCATCACGAAGCCGAGCACGATCAGCAGCCAGATCGGGCTGGTCGCGGTCAGGAACGCGTAGCCGAGGAAGCCGACGGTGACCAGCAGCATGCCGCCCGCGCAGGTGGCCCGGATGCCGAAGCGGTCGACCACCAGCCGGGCCCGCGGCGCGAAGACCAGCTGGGCGACGGCCAGCGGCAGCATCAGCTCGCCGGCCTCCAGGGCGCTGTAGCCGCGCACGCTCTGGATGTAGAAGACGCCGAAGAAGGAGACGCCCATCAGCGCGAAGAACACGATGCCGACCACGCCGATCGAGGCCGAGAACACCTTGTTGCGGAACCAGGTGACGTCCAGCGCCGGGTGCCGGGTGTGCTTCTCGAACAGCACGAAGGCGACCAGGGCGAGCACGCCGACCAGGGTCGGGACCCACGCCTTCGGGTCGGTGAAGTCGGCCAGTTCGCCGCCCTTGATGATGCCGTAGATCAGCGCCACCAGGCCGACGATGGACAGCAGCACGCCGACCGGGTCGAGCTTGCCGGGGTTGGGGTCCTTGGAGTCCGGGACGAGCCAGCCCATCAGGCCGAGCGCCACGACCACGATCGGGACGTTGACCAGGAAGACCGAGCCCCACCAGAAGTGCTCGATCAGCAGGCCGCCGGTGATCGGGCCGATGGCGATGGCCAGGCCGACCGCGCCGGCCCAGATGCCGATCGCCTTGGGCTGCTCGTGCCGCTCGAAGACGTTCATGATGATGGCCAGCGTGGCGGGCATCACGAAGGCGCCGCCGAGGCCCATCACGGCGCGGTAGCCGATGAGTTCGCCCGGACTGGCGGCCAGCGCGGACAGCAGCGAGCCGAGGCCGAAGACCAGCATGCCCGCCAGCAGCGTCCACTTGCGGCCGAACCGGTCGCCGAGCAGGCCGGCGGTGAACAGCAGGCCGGCGAAGACCAGCGTGTAGGAGTTGATCGCCCATTCCAGGTCGCTCTGGCTCGCGCCGAGGCCCACCGGGGCGGGGGTGGCGATGGTCTTCATCGCCACGTTGAGGATCGAGTTGTCGAGGACGACGACGAGCAGGGCGAGCACCAGGGTGCCCAGGATCCACCAGCGTCGGCGGTGTACGGCTTCCGGCACCCGGGGTGCCTGGACAGCTGCGGTCGGCGAGGTCATACGAACAGCCTAGCGGCTTTTTCAATACGAGACGGTCTCGTATCGTAAGTATGCGGGCAAGGAATGGCAAAGACTTCCCCAAGGGCCCGCCCGGCGCCCGCTCCGACCCTGCCCGGCGCCCGCTCCGACCCCGCCGGACACGACAGGGGCTCCCGACTCTTTGCGCGCGGCCCGCGGCGTGCAAGCATGGAGCCAGATCCGGGGACGCCGCACGGCGCCACGAGACGACACACACCAGGAGCCTGTTCGATGAACAACGCCTCTCCGCTTCAGCCTGCCCAGACGCAGGACGCACCCGCCGGCACCACCCTCTACGGCGGGGTCACCAACCGCCGGGTCACCGTCCGGGACCTCGCCAAGGCCAAGCGCAACGGCGAGCGCTGGGCCATGCTCACCGCCTACGACGCGCTCACCGCCGGGGTCTTCGACGAGGCCGGCATCCCCGTCCTGCTGGTCGGCGACTCCGCCGGCAACTGCCACCTCGGCTACGAGACCACCGTGCCGGTGACCATGGACCAGATGGTGATGATGTCCGCCGCCGTCGTCCGCGGCACCCAGCGCGCCCTGATCGTCGCCGACCTGCCGTTCGGCTCCTACCAGGAGTCCCCCGCCCAGGCCATGCACAACGCCGCCCGCCTGATGAAGGAGGCCGGCGTCCAGGCCGTCAAGCTGGAGGGCGGCGAGCGCAGCGCCCGCACCATCGAACTCCTCGTCGACGCCGGCATCCCGGTGATGGCCCACATCGGCCTCACCCCGCAGTCCGTGCACGCCTTCGGCGGCTACCCCGTCCAGGGCCGCGGCGACGAGGCCGCGCACCAACTGCTGCGCGACGCGAAGGCCGTCCAGCAGGCCGGCGCCTTCTCCGTCGTCCTGGAGGCCGTCCCCGCCGACCTCGCCGCGCAGGTCACCGAGCACTCCGCGATCCCCACCGTCGGCATCGGCGGCGGCCCCGGCACCGACGCACAGGTCCTGGTCTGGACCGACTTCGCCGGCATGACGGCCGGCCGCGTCCCCAAGTTCGTCAAGCAGTACGCGAACCTCCGCGCGACGCTCGCCCAGGCCGCGAGCGAATTCGCCACCGACGTCCGCGAGGGCACCTTCCCGGGCCCCGAGCACTCCTTCAGCTGACAGCCCCGACAGGGGCTCGGGGAACGGCGAGCCCGTGCTGCTGACGGCCGGAGCCCATCGGAGGTCCGTGCTGCTGCGTGCCTGAAACAGAACCGGAAGCAGACGCACGCCACGGCAGTGCACCGTCAGCAGACCGGGCCTCGCCGTTCCCCGAGCCCCTGGCGGTGCGCTCCCTGTCCGTCCGCTGACAGCGGCGTGACAGCGGGCTGACAGCCGCCCCCGGCACGGTGTTCCCATGACACGAATCGAGCGGAACGCCGTGGAGGTCCACGGCATCGTGAAGCACTACGGGGAGACGAAGGCCCTGGACGGGATCGACCTGGCGGTGCGCGAGGGGACGGTGCTGGGGCTGCTCGGGCCGAACGGGGCCGGGAAGACCACGCTGGTGCGGGTGCTGTCGACGCTGATCAAGCCGGACGCGGGCACGGCGTTCGTCGGCGGGTACGACGTCCTGCGCCAGCCCAAGCAGCTGCGCCGCACCATCGGCCTGACCGGCCAGTACGCCTCGGTGGACGAGCTGCTGTCCGGCTACGAGAACCTGTACCTGATCGGCCGCCTGCTGGACCTCTCGGCGAAGGACGCCAAGGCCCGCGCCGCCGAGCTGCTGGAGCGCTTCTCGCTGACCGACGCGGCCAAGCGGCCCGCCAAGGGCTACTCCGGCGGCATGCGGCGCCGCCTGGACCTCGCCGCGTCGATGATCGGCCGCCCGAAGGTGCTGTACCTGGACGAGCCCACCACCGGACTGGACCCGCGCACCCGCAACGAGGTGTGGGACGAGGTGCAGCGGATGGTCGGCGAGGGCTCGACGGTGCTGCTGACCACCCAGTACATGGAGGAGGCCGAGCAGCTCGCGCACGCGCTGACCGTGATCGACAAGGGCCGGGTGATCGCCAGCGGCGGCGTGCAGGAGCTGAAGGCCCAGGTCGGCGGCCAGAGCCTGCAGGTGCGGCCGACCGACCCGGCACAGCTCGCCGAGATGGCGCACGCCCTGCGGGAGGCGGGCATCCCGGCGACCTTCTCCGCCGAGTCGGAGCTGCTCTCGGTGCACCTGACCGACGACGCCCAACTGACCACCGTGATCGGGGTGCTGGGCACCCGCGGCTTCGGGATCGCCGGCATCGACACCAAGCTGCCCAGCCTGGACGAGGTGTTCCTGACCATCACCGGCGGCAAGCCCGCCGTCCCCGCCCAGCCCCGTGACAAGGAGCCCGTCGCATGAGCACCGCCACCCTGAACCCCGCTCCGCACCCCGCTCCCGCCACGGCCGGCGGCGGCGAGGACGACACCCGGATCGGCCTGCGGGCCAACCTGCGCCACCTGGGCGCGCTGACCCGCCGGAACCTGATGCGGATCAAGGCCGACCCCGAGTCGATGCTGGACGCGCTGCTGATCCCGGTCATCATGATCGTGCTGTTCGTCTACGTGTTCGGCGGCGCGATGGCCGGCGACCAGCACACGTACATGCAGTACATGGTGCCCGGCCTGCTCGGCACCACCGGCCTGAACCTGGCGATGGCGCTCGGCACCGGCCTGAACACCGACTTCCAGACCGGCGTGATGGACCGCTTCCGCACCCTGCCGATCGGGCGCTCCGCGGTGCTGCTGTCGAAGATGATCGCCGAGACGCTGCGCGCCGTCGTCGCCTTCGCGGTGCTGATCGGCTTCTCGATGGTCCTCGGGATGGACATCGACGGCGGGCCGCTGAAGCTGCTGGCCGCGGTCGGCCTGTCGCTGGTGTTCGGCTCCTCGCTGATGTGGGTGTCGATGCTGCTGGGCATGTCGCTGCGCAGCGCCCAGGCGGTACAGGGCATGTCGATGCTGGTGATGATGCCGCTGCAGTTCGGCAGCTCGATCTTCGCGAGCCCGACCAGCATGCCGGGCTGGCTGGAGGCGTTCACCAGGCACAACCCGCTGTCGGCGCTGGCCGACGCCTGCCGGGCGCTGATCAACGACCAGCCGGTGGGCAACTCGGTGCTGACGGTGCTGATCTGGTCGGTGGGGATCACCGTGGTGACCGCACCGCTGGCGGTGGCCCGCTTCCGCAAGCGCACCTGACGGTGGGTCAGCGGTCCCCGGTGCCGAACGGGCCGGGATCGTTCAACAGGGCGGACGCCTCACGCAGCGTGAGGCGTCCGCCCCGTCGGTACGCGGCCAGGTAGCCGTCCTCGCCGAGCAGTTCGCGGGCGGCGGCGACGCAGCGGGCGTACTCGCTGCGCTCCATGAACGAGCCGGGCATGCCGCTGAGGCCCTCGTGGGCGCCGAGCAGTTCGGCGGCGCGGCGGGCGGCCTCGGGCTCGCCGTGCAGCCGGGCGTACTCGACCAGGGCCCCGGCGACCGGCGTCATCAGCATCATCGCCATGTGCTCGACGAAGAGCGTGACGCCGCCGTCGGACTCGGTCATCGTGCGGCGGCCCGCGCGCATCAGCGCCAGGCCGGTGCCCGGGTCGCCGGAGCGGGCCACCACCCAGCCGCGGATGCAGGTGACGATGCCCGCGAACACCGAGGGGACGGGGCCGCGGGCGGCCGGGTCGGCGGGCAGCTCGTCGAGCACGGCGAGCGCCTCGGCGTACTCGCCGCGCCGCACGCACAGGTTGCACAGCACCAGCCGCCCGTACATCCGGGCGCCCTCGGCCTCGGTGCCGTCGGCGACGGACTCGGCGACGGCCTCGCGGACCATCCGCTCGCCGCCCTCCGGGTCGCGCTCGGCCACCACCTCGCCGAGCCGGGCCCGCAGCATCGGGACCTCCTGGTGCGCGCCGAGTTGGACGGACAGCTCGATGGCCTGCCGGAAGGCCAGTTCGGCCTGGGCGGCGTCGCCGGACTTGGTGGCGTTCTCGGCCTTGCCGGAGAGCACGTCGGACATGCCCCAGCGGTCGCCGAGCGCGGTGTAGAGGGCCAGCGCCTCTTCGCTGTCGGCGATCGCCTGGTCGAGGCCGCCGGCCAGGTCGTTGAGCAGCCGGGCGCGCAGTTGCAGGGCGAAGGCCAGGTCGAGCGGGCCGCCGTGCACCCGGGCCCCGGCCACCGCGTCGTCCATCACCGCGCGGGTGCGCTCCAGCTCGCCGGTGAGGAAGACCGTGAACACCCGGCCGAGCACCGGCTGCCGGTAGGACTGCGGCAGTTCGGGGGTGTAGGTGGCCAGGATGCGCTGGGCGGTGTCGAGCGCGCCGGAGTTCTCCAGCAGGCTCATGTCACCGGAGAACAGGCTGATCAGCCGGTGCAGGCCGAGCTGGCGGCGGGCCTCGTCGAGCAGGTCGGGCGTCATCGGCAGCGGCCCGTCCAGCGGCCCGGCGGCGAGCGGGACGGGCGGCGGGGCGTCGTCGGCGTACGGGTCGGGGCCGAACGCGGCGACCGCCTCGTACCAGGCGCGGGACTCGGCGCGGTAGTCGCGCAGCATCCAGTAGCCGGCCATCGACAGGACCAGCGCCAGCGCCTCCTGCTCCTGGCGGGTGTCGACGGCGCGGCGCAGCGCGGCCCGGACGTTCTCCTGCTCGCGGTCGAGGCGGTCGAGTTCGTCGAGCTGGGCGGGGCCGTGCAGGTTCAGGTAGGCGCGCCGGGCGAGTTCGCGGTAGTGGGCGGTGTGCCGGTCGCCGGTCTCGGGTTCGGCGGCCGCGGCGAGGCGCTCGGCGGCGTACTCGTGGATGGTCTCCAGCATCCAGTAGCGCGGCCGGTCGCCCAGGCCGGCCACCAGCAGCGACTTGTCGACCAGCGAGAGCAGCAGGTCGGCGACGTCCTCGCGGCGCACCAGCTCGCCGTCGGCGACGACCTGTTCGGCGGCCTCCAGGGTGCAGCCGCCGGCGAACACCGAGAGCCGGCGCAGCACGGCGCGCTCGCGGGGGCCGAGCAGGTCCCAGGACCAGTCGACGACGGCGCGCAGGGTCTGCTGGCGGGGCAGCAGGGTGCGCGATCCGGCGGTGAGCAGGGCGAAGCGGGAGTCGAGGCGGTCGGCGAGCTGGCGCGGGGTGAGGCCGCGCAGCCGGGCGGCGGCGAGTTCGATGGCCAGCGGCAGGCCGTCCAGGCGGCGGCAGAGTTCGGCGCAGGCGTCCGGGTCCTGGTCGGTGCGGAAGCCGGGGCGGGCGGCGGCGCCGCGCTCGGCGAGCAGGCGCAGCGCGGCGGGGTCGGGCAGCGGCTCGACCGGCAGCACGCTCTCGCCGGGGACGCCGAGCGGTTCGCGGCTGGTGGCGAGCACGGTGACGCCGGGGCAGTCGGCGAGCAGCCGGTCGGCGAGGTCGGCGGCGGCCTGGACGACGTGCTCGCAGTTGTCGAGCAGCAGCAGGACGCGGCGGCGGCCGAGGTGGTCGACCAGCCGGGAGACCGGGTCCTTGCGGCCGCCCTCGATCGCCTCGGCGACGGCGCCGCCGGTGTGCAGGACGGTCTCGCGCAGGCCGAGCGCGGAGGCGACGGCGTCGGGGACGGCGGCCGGGTCCTCCAGCGGGGCGAGTTCGACCTGCCAGACGCCGCCGGGCCAGCGGGCGGCGTCCTGTTCGCGGCGGCCCGCCTCGACCGACAGCCGGGTCTTGCCGGAGCCGCCGGGGCCGGTCAGCGTGGTGAGCCGGCCGGCCGTCAGCGCCTCGGCGACGGTGGCGAGTTCGCCGTCCCGGCCGACGAAGCTGGTGCGGCCGGGGCGGAGGTTGCCGTCCGCCGGGGCGGCGGGCGCGGGCGGTGCGGCGGGCGCGGGCGGCGCTGCGGCGGGTGGCACGGCGGCGGGGGCGGCGGGTGGCACGGCGGCGGGCGCGGGGGCCGGTTCGCCGCGCAGCAACTCCCGGTGCAGGGCGCGCAGTTCGGGACCGGGGTCGGTGCCGAGCTCCTCGGCCAGGGTGCGCCGGACCTCCTCGTAGTGGCCGAGCGCCTCGGCGGTGCGGCCGGCCGCGCGCAGGGCGCGCAGCCGCAGGGCCTGCAGCCGCTCGTCGAAGGGGTGGTCGCGGCAGAGTTCGGCCAGCTCGGCGGTGACCTCGGCGGTGCGGCCGAGGGCGAGCTCGGCGGTCAGCCGGTGCCGGCGGGCCTCCTCGCGCTGCGCCTCCAGCCGGGCGGCGGGGGCGGTGCGGTCGGGCAGGTCGGCCAGGGCGGGGCCGCGCCACAGCGCGAGCGCGGCGGTGAGCTGCTCGGCGGCGGCGGCCGGGTCGCCGCCCTGCAGGGCGCGGGTGCCGTCGGCGGCCCGGCGCTGGAACTCGGCGACGTCGGTGCGCGGGTCGGTCAGCCAGTACCCGGCGGGGCCGGAGCCGATCTCGGCCCGGCCGACGGTCCGGCGCAGCCGTCCGACCAGGGTCTGCAGCGCGGCGGCGGCGTCCTGCGGCGGCTCGTCGGCCCACACCTCGTCGGCCAGCAGCTCGGCGGGCACCGGGCGGCCCTGGCGCAGCGCGAGCGCGGCCAGCAGCGCGCGCAGCCGGGCGCCGCCGAGGGCGACCGGGGTGCCGTCGTCGTGGTGGGCGGTGGTGGTGCCGAGGATGCCGTAGTGCACCAACCCATTCTGGGGGACGCACCGCCCGCCCCGGGCGCACACCCGTACGAAGGGCCGGCGCCGGGGGGCGGTACGGGGGGCGGCGCGGCCCGCGGGCGGGAGCCGGTGCGGTGGAACGTCCGCCCGCTCCCGGACGTTCACCCGGGGCCGCTTGTCCGGCGCGCCCGGTCGGCGGCATGATCGGACGCTCGTGCCGCCACCACCTCTCGGAGCCCCCTCGCCATGACCTACGCCAGCACCGGCCAGCGCAGCGCGGAGAACCGGGTCAGCCCGATCTTCCTGGCCCTGGCCGCCATCCTGCTCGCCTCCAGCCTCGCCCTGGCCACCGGCTGGGGCAACGACCGGTTCGGCGTCTTCCTGTTCGTGGTCTCCGGCTGGATGGTCTCGCTCTGCCTGCACGAGTACGCGCACGCCCGCACGGCGCTGGCGGGCGGCGACATCACGGTCGGCACCAAGGGCTACCTGACGCTGAACCCGCTGAAGTACGGGCACGTGGTGCTGAGCTTCGTGCTGCCGGTGGTCTTCGTGATCATGGGCGGCATCGGCCTGCCCGGCGGCGCGGTCTACATCGAGCGGGACCGGATCGCGGGCCGGCTCAAGCACAGCCTGGTCTCGGCGGCCGGCCCGCTGGTGAACATCGCCTTCGGCGTCGTGACGCTGCTGCTGGTCAGCCGGGGCTGGTTCGACAACCCGGACGTGCCGGCCCACTACGACGGCCAGGAGCTGTGGTTCTCGCCGCTGCCCGCCGCGCTGGGCTTCCTCGCCTACCTCCAGGTGACGGCGGCGATCCTGAACCTGCTGCCGGTGCCGGGCCTGGACGGCTACGGCATCGTCGAGCCCTGGCTGTCGTACAAGGTCCGGCGGGCGGTCGCCCCGTACGCGCCGTACAGCATGCTGCTGCTGTTCGCACTGATGTGGCAGAGCAAGGCCGGGCAGTGGATCTACGACCTGGCGGTGTGGATCTTCGGCCTGTTCGGCGCCGACGCCCGGTACATCGACCTGGGCCGCATCCTGTTCTCGTTCTGGAAGACCTACTAGGTCCCCGCGGCCCCGGCCCCGGCCCCGCTCAGCCCTGTTCGGCGGCGGCCGCGGCGCGGCGCGCGATGCGGTCCTTGCGCAGGTGGTACCAGGCGATGTTGCTGGCCACGGCGGCCATCAGGACCCACACCACGCCGTACCAGTTGCCCTTGGCGAACGAGACCACCGCGGCGGCCACCGCCAGGACGAGGACGATCGCGGCGTACAGGGCGTTGCGGGGCATGGCGGGGCTCTCCTCGGGTGGTGGTGTGCCCGTCCATTCTCGCCGACCGAACGGGTCGGCCGGGCCCGGGGGTGGGGCGGGGCCGGGCGTGGTGGGCGCGCGCCGGGAGCGCGGGGCGGGCCGCGGCGCGCGCCGGGCTCACACGTCGGTGATCCGCAGGCCCGCGTGGGCCTTGTAGCGGCGGTTGACCGAGATCAGGTTGGCGACCAGCGACTCCACCTGGTGGGCGTTGCGCAGCCGGCCGGCGAAGATGCCGCGCATGCCGGGGATCCGGGAGGCGAGCGCCTGCACGGTCTCGGTGGCGGCCCGGTCCTCGCCGAGCACCATCACGTCGGTGTCGATCCGCTCCACGCTCTCGTCCTGGAGCAGCACCGCGGACAGGTGGTGGAAGGCCGCGGTGACGGTGGAGTCGGGCAGCAGCGCGGCGGCCTGCTGGGCGGCCGAGCCCTCGGGCACCCGCAGCGGGTAGGCGCCCTGCTTGTCGAAGCCCAGCGGGTTGACGCAGTCGACGACGATCTTCCCGGCGAGCTCGGCGCGCAGCGAGACCAGCGTCTCGGCGTGGCCCTCCCAGGGCACCGCGACGATCACCACGTCGCTGTCCGCCGCGCAGGCCGCGTTGTCGGCGCCGCGGATGCCCCGGCCCAGTTCGGCCGCGCACGCCTCGGCGCGTTCGGCGCTGCGGGAGCCGATCACCACCTGCTGTCCGGCCCCGGCGAGCCGCAGGGCGAGGCCGCGGCCCTGGTCGCCGGTGCCGCCGAGCACGCCCACCACCAGGTGGGAGACGTCGGGCAGGTTCCGGCCCGGTCCGGCCGTCGCGGCCGCTGCCGTCGCGTTCACTGAATCGGGTTGCGTCATGCCGAAGATCCTGCCAAACCCGCCGCCGGGGCAGCATGCTGTCGCGCATGGACGCGGTGAGAGTTTCCGCACTCCGGCAGTCACTGGCCGGCACCGGTTGGCCCGAGCGGGCCGGCGCCTTCGCCGCCGCGCTGCGCGGTTCGGTGACCAGGCGCAGCGCGAGCGGCCTGCTGCTGGTCGGCACCCCCCGCTACGAGCCGTGGCACCTGGCGGCGCACCTGAGCGACGAGGCCGCGTACGGCGGCCTGCCGGAGCTGGCCCCGACGCTGCTGCGGCACGCCGTCCCGGCGGGCGCGCCGGAGCACCTGGGGTGCGGGCTGCCCCGGCTCGCGGAGGCGCGCGCGGGCGCGACGGTGCTGCTGGTGGCGCCCGACCCGGCCGACGCGCCGCTGCTGGAGCGGCTGGACGGCGCCCGCCGGGCCGGGGCGGTGCTGCTGGCGCTGGACGACGGGGATCCGGAGCTGGCCGACCTGGCGCACGAGCGGCTCACCGTGCCGGGGGCCGCGCCGGAGCCGTTCGAGCTGGTCCAGCACCTGGTCAGCTCGGCCACCGCGGCGGCGGCGCCGCGCTCCCGGCTGTCCCGGCTGGCGGAGCGGCTGACCGCCTCGCCGGTGCTGCGCTGGTAGCGGCCGCTGCGGGGGCCGCCGCGGCCCCGCCGCCGTGACCTCGGGAAAAACCGGTTGCCCCGTTCCGTCCCGATGACGCAGCATCTGGCCATGTGACCAGCCCCGCTCCGTTCCTCCGCCGCCTCCTGCCCGACTTCGCGCCCTGGCGCGCCTCCCGGGACTTCCGGCTGCTCTGGCTGTCGGGCTGCGTGACGGGCTTCGGCAGCTTCCTGTCCTTCGTGGCGCTGCCGATCCAGATCAAGGAGCTGACGGGTTCGACCTTCGCGGTGGGCCTGGTCGGCGCGTTCGAGCTGGTGCCGCTGGTGGTGTTCGGCCTGTGGGGCGGCGCCCTGGCGGACGCGCTGGACCGCCGCCGGCTGGTGCTGCTGAGCGAGGCCGGGCTGGCCCTGCTGTCCGCGCTGCTGCTGGCCAACGCGCTGCTGCCGCACCCGATGCTGTGGCCGATCTACCTGGTCGCGGCCCTGGTCGCGGCGCTGGCGGGGCTCCAGCGCCCGGCGCTGGACTCGATGGTGCCCCGGGTGGTGGCGCACGACCAGCTGCCCGCCGCGTTCGCCCTCAACTCGCTGTACCGCAACGTCGCCTCGGTGGCCGGCCCGCCGCTGGCGGGCGTGGTGGTCGCGGTCGCCGGGGCCCGCAGCGCCTACGCGCTGGACCTGCTGACCTTCCTGCTCTCGCTGGCGCTGATCGCCCGGATGCGCCCGGTGCCGCCCGCCGAGAGCGCCGGGGCGCCGTCGCTGCGCAGCATCGGCCAGGGCCTGGCGTACGCCTGGAGCCGCAAGGACCTGCTGGGCACCTACGCGATCGACCTGGTGGCGATGCTGTTCGCCTACCCGGTGGCGCTGTACCCGTTCCTGGCCGCCGAGTTGGACGCCGAGTGGGCGCTGGGCCTGCTCTACGGGGCGACCGCGGCCGGGGCGCTGCTGGTGGCGGCGACCGGCGGCTGGACGGCCCGGGTGCACCGGCACGGGCGGATGCTGCTGTTCGCGGCGCTCGGCTGGGGCGGCGCGATGGCGCTGGCGGGCCTGGCCGGGAACGTCTGGGCGACGCTGCTGTTCCTGGCGGTGGCCGGCGGGGCGGACCAGATCAGCGGGGTGGCCCGGTCGACGATCTGGAACCAGTCCATCCCCGACCAGCTGCGCGGGCGGCTGGCCGGGGTGGAGGTGCTCTCGTACTCGGTGGGCCCGCAGCTGGGCCAGGTCCGGGCCGGCGGGATGGCCGCGCTGGTCGGGGTGCGCGGCTCGATCTGGGCGGGCGGGCTGCTGTGCGTGGCGGGCGTGCTGGCGCTGACCGCGGCGATCCCGAAGCTGCTGGCCTGGGACTCGCGGACCGACCCGCACGCGCTGGCGGTGCGGGCCCAGCACGAGCGCCAGGCCGCGGGCGTCTCCTGACCGGCCCTCAGCCCCGGGGTTCCCCGTCGTCGTTCCAGCGCGGGTCCTCCTTCCACTCCTGGTTGCGCTCGGCGGCGGTCTCCAGGGCGCGCGCGGCCTCCTCCCGGCTGGCGTACGGGCCGAGCCGGTCCTTGGCCGGGCACTCCGGGCCCTCCTCGACCTTGCCGTGCTTGATGCAGTAGAACCACTCCCCCGGCTGCCCGGTGGGCTTGCTGCGGCCGAACACCATCGTCTGCTCCTCCCGTCCTGCTGGGTACCGCGGCGGTCACCGGTGATCCTTCCCGCCGCCCCGCCCCCGCACGCGACCGGGGCCCGGCGGGCGGCGGCCGATAGACTCGCCGTCATGGCTCTGGTACCCGGCACGCTGTCCCCCACCCGCAAGGTCCCCGCGCACATCGCGCGTCCGGAGTACGTCGGCAAGCCCGCGCCGACCCCGTACACCGGCCCCGAGGTGCAGGACGCCGAGACGGTCGAGAAGATGCGGATCGCCGGGCGGATCGCGGCGCGGGCGATGGCGGAGGCGGCGAAGCTGATCGCCCCGGGCGTGACCACCGACGAGCTGGACGCCGTCGCGCACGCCTACATGTGCGACCACGGCGCGTACCCGTCGGACCTCGGCTACCGGGGCTTCCCGAAGTCGATCTGCACCTCGGTCAACGAGGTGATCTGCCACGGCATCCCGGACTCGACCGTGCTGCGGGACGGCGACATCGTCAACATCGACGCCACCGCCTACATCCACGGCGTGCACGGCGACCTGAACGCCACCTACCTGTGCGGCGAGGTGGACGAGGAGTCCCGGCTGCTGGTCGAGCGCACCGAGGAGGCGCTGAACCGGGCGATCAAGGCGGTCCGGCCGGGCCGGCAGATCAACGTGATCGGCCGGGTCATCGAGTCGTACGCCAAGCGCTTCGGCTACGGGGTGGTGCGCGACTTCACCGGCCACGGCATCAACACCTCGTTCCACTCCGGCCTGATCGTCCCGCACTACGACAGCGACCGGGCCACCCAGGTGATCAAGCCGGGGATGACCTTCACCATCGAGCCGATGCTCACCCTGGGCACCTACGACTACGAGATCTGGCCGGACGGCTGGACGGTGGTCACCAAGGACCGCAAGCGCACCGCCCAGTTCGAGCACACCCTGGTGGTCACCGCGGACGGCGCGGAGATCCTCACCCTGCCCTGAGCACCCACGACCCTGCCCTGAGCACCCGCGCCCCGGGCGCACGACGGCGGCCCCCGCTCACCG
>NZ_JBHUWH010000194.1:0-13616 GCF_042670125.1 Kitasatospora sp. NPDC057198
GCCGCTCACGCAGCGGGTGCGCGGCCGCCAACTCCTCCAGCTCGGCCACCAGCCGGGCCCCCTGGCCGAGCGCCAGCTCGGCCGCCACCCGCTCCTCGACGGCCGTCAGCCGCAACTCCTCCCAGCGCCGGGCCGCCAGGCTCGCGAACGGCTCGTCGGCGAACTCCGCGAGCGCCGGACCGCGCCACAGCCCCAGCGCCCGCCGCAGCACCGCCGCCCGTTCGGCCGGGTCGGCCAGGCCGCGCGCCGCCGCCGACAGCCGCTCGAACTCGACCGCGTCGACCTCGCCCGCCCCCGCCCCCAGCCGGTAGCCGCCCGCGCCCGCCGCCACCACGTCCCGCCCGCCCAGCGCCCGCAACCGCGACACCAGGGTCTGCAGGGCGTTGCTCGGCACGGCGGGCGGGTCCTCGCCCCACAGGTCCGCCACCAGGCGCTCGGACGACACCACCCGTCCGGCGTCCACCACCAGGCGCACCAGCAGCCCCCGCAGCCGCGCCCCGGCGACCTCCGCGCCCCGGACCTCCAACGGCCCCAGCACACCGATCCGCACGTGCCCACCCCCTCGCCGGCCAGTCTGCCACCCCGGCGCGGACGGTCGCGGCGCTCGGCCCCTTCGCCGGTCGGAGCGGTCAGCGGTCCAGCAGCCCCAGGAGGAGCAGCAGGAGGACGGCGGTGGCCAGCACGCCCTGGACGGCCGCGGCGAGGGGTAGGCGGAGGAGGAACAGGCCGGTCGCCGCCCCGGCGAGGACGGCCGCGGTGCCCGCCAGCTCCAGCGCGAACCGGCGTCTGGTCGTGGTCTTCCGCCGCCCCTGGAGGACCTCGAAGCTGCCGTGCAGGAACCACCCCGTCACGGCCACGGCCTCACCCGCCACCAGCAGCACCGTCAGGCCCAGGTCGAACAACAGCCACAGCACGCGCGCCGCCCTCCCGCCGGTTCCTGACAGGCATTCAACAACCTTGCCCACCAAGCCTGGTAGGTGGACGGACGGTGATTCCGCCGCTGCGGCTGCGGACGGGTCACGACTCCGGAGGCGGCGGGACGGCGTCTGCGGGGAGGCTGCCCACGATCACCGCCACCGTCGCCGCCGCGCCGTCCACCTCCTGCACCCGGCGGTCGGCGAACGTCACCTCGAAGCGGCCGCCGCCGAGCGGCCTGGTACGCGGGAGGTCGGAGCAGACGGGCGGAGCGGCCCGGCGGCTGAGGGTGAACCACCACATGCTCCTCCCCGGGGACAGCGCCCGCAGCCGCGGTTGCGCGAAGGCCGCCTCGAGCAGGTCCCGCCAGTCGGAGGCGTGCTCGGTCCTGGTGTCGGCCGCTGCCCGTCGGCGCATCGCCGCCCAGCGCGCCGGCCCGAGTTCGCCGCGCTCGTGGGCCTCGGCCAGCTCCCACGTCCGCAGGAAGGGCCACCGCTCGGTGAGCGCGCGCACCTTGGCCCCGTCGTGCCAGGAGCGCATCGCACCGGCGACCTCCGGGAGGCCCTGCGAACTGCCCGAAGCCATGTGGACGCCCCGGGCCCAGCAGTCGACCAGGAAGGAGCGCCCGTCCACGGCCATCAGGACGTTCGTCGAGCGGCCGTCGACCTCCACCCGCGCACCCGCGTACCGCCAGCCCGGCGAGGACGGCAGCCCGATCGTGAGCCCGGTGCCCGCCCGGTCGGCCACCGCCTGGAGGGCCCGCCGGAGGGAGCCCGCCGCCACCACCTCGGGATAGTGGACGAGGTACCCGTGCAGGGGGTGGGCGGGATCGGTCGGTGGCACCTCCGGGAGCGGATCGTGCTCGTGGTCGTGCTCGTGGTCGTACTCGTACTCGTGGAAGGGGTTGGCGACCCGGGCGTACCCCGGAGGAAGGTCGGACATGCGGTCGAGTGTGACTCACCCTCCCGCCACCGGAAGGACGTTGACCGAGTCGTGACGACCGGCGGGAGCCGCCCGGGCGGCGTCGGGCGTCGTGCACGGCCGCAGCACCGCGTAGTACGCGAACGGCGGGCCGTACAACCGGGTGACCCGCAGCCCGGCCCGCTCCGCCAGGCCGATCAGCGAGGACAGCCGGATCTGGTGCCGGTCGAAGAACTCGCCGACCACCAGCCGCCCGGAGGGTTTCAGCACCCGGCGCAGCTCGGCCAGCGCACGCGCCGGATCCGCGATCTCGCCCAGCGCCGTCACCAGGTACGCCGCGTCGAACACGCCCTCCGGGAAGGGGAGTTCACGGGCGTCGGCGCAGTTCGGCACGATGTTGCCGACGCCCCGCTCCGCGGCCCGGCGGCCCACGTGGTCGAGCATCTCCTGCTGGACGTCCACGACGTCCAACCGGCCGTCCGGGCCCAGCTGCGGTGCGACGTGCAGCGACTGCAGGCCCGTCCCGGGACCTATCTCCAGGACCCGCTCGCCCTTCCGGGCCCGCAGCACGTCGTCCAGCCGCTTCAGGGTCAGGAACGGCAGCGGCAGGTCGAGCAGCCGGCGCTGGGAGTACGGGTACGGCGCGGAGTCGGTGAACCACCAGGTGGCGACGGCGGCGGCAGCGCCCGCGCCGATCAGTGCCCGCGAATGCCTCATGTCGTGCCCCCGAATCTCCGGTCGGACCGTCGAAGCAGCTCCGACGGCCCCTCGGCGGTGGCGGTGCGCCACCTGCCGGTGCCCGCCCCTCGGGCACGACACCAGCATGTCGTCCGTACGCGCCCGAGGCAGTAGTGCCCGCATCCGACTTCATGGTGGTGCCAGGTACACCCCCCCCGGCCGACGGCCGCCACGTTCCGTGCCGGGCGCGGGACGCTACAGACCGGCCCGCGCCGGCTGCCGGTAGGGGGCCGTGCCCGAGCGGGGACTTCCGGGCGGTTCCGGGGCAGCGTCACGAAGAGGCGGGCCGCGGTGACGAGCGCGACGAGTCGGCGGGCGGGACGAGTCGGCGGGCGGGACGCGGCGCCGGTGACCGCGTGCACGCGCCCCGGCCCGTACGCGGTGAAGGATCCCGTCGACCGCCTGACGACGATCCGGCCGGCGCCCGCACCGCCCGTCGCCCACCGGCAGATGCGGCCGAAGCCGGTCCCGCCCGGCAGCCGCGGGACCGCCGCGCTCCTGCCGCCCCGCAGGGGTCGCTCCCCCTACCGCCGCACCAGCCAGGTCGCGATCTCGTCCACCACCGCAGGGTCCACGTGCCCCGGCCGCGCGTACTCGGCCGGGGTGGGTCGGCCGCTGCCGGCGAAGAAGAGGTGGTTGGCGTGCTCGTGGATCCGGATCGTCACCCCCGGTCGGCCCGCCAGGCCGCGCTGCCAGCCGGTCAGATCGTCGGCGACGGTCACCTGGTAGTCCCTCCCGCCCTGGAGGACCAGCATCGGGCAGGCCAGCCGGGCGGCCGTGGCCACCGGGTCGTAGGCGCGCAGATCGAGCCAGTAGGCGGCGGAGAACCCCAGCGGCAGCAACTCCGCCGGGGTGTCGGGCGTGAGACCCGGGTCCGCCACCGAACGGGCCTGCCGGACCAGTGTCGACACCATCTCGTCCGCGCTCGGACCGGGGGCGGTCTCCGCGAGGTGGCGAGCCACCCGGACGGCCGCCTCGTGCATCGGCTGGGTGTCCGCGGCGAGCAGCACCAGGCCCGCGATCGACGGGTCGGCGGCGGCGACCCGAGGTGCCGCCTTGCCGCCCATGCTGTGCCCGAGCAGGTGGATCCGGTCCGCGGCCACCTCGGGCTGCTGTCGCAGCAGCCCGACGGCGGCGAGTGCATGGGGCAGGTACTCATCAGCCATGGTGAAGTCCGGGGGCAGCCGATCCGGGTGCGTGAAGGTCACCTTGTCGAAGCGCAGCACGGCCACCCGGCGGGAGGCGAGCCCCCAGGCGAGGTCCTTCAGCGGCTTGTTCGGGCCGCTGCTCCCGTCCCGGTCGAACGCGCCGCCACCGCCGAGCAGCACCGCGGCGGGCCACGGGCCGGCCCCGACGGGCAGGGTGAGCGTGCCGGGGACCGCGAGCGGTCCGGTGCCGAGCAGGATCTCCCGCTCGGTGAACCGGTCCGCGTCCACGTAGTGCGGCGGGCTCCAGGCGGCATCGCCGTGCGCATCGAGTCTCAACCCCTGCAGCAGACCGTCTCCGCCGACCGACGTGACCACGACGAATCGTCCGCCGCCGCAGGTCACCGGGATGCGCACGCGCACCGGGTCGGCCCCGCCGGCTTCGGCCACCGGCTCCTCGACCGCCGTGATCCCGCCTTGTCCGGCAGCCTCGGTCGTCCATGCGAGCCGTAGTGCCTCGGCGGAGACCGCGGCCCGCAGCGGGGGCGCGAACAGGCCCACGGATTCACCGAACCGCTCCGCCTGCAGCAGCGCGGCGAAGCGCCGTGCCACCTCCAGCGCCCCGCCCTCATCTATTCTCATACTTGAGAAAGGTAGCAGCTGTGAGAAAGTCGGGCATGGAATCCCTGGACCTGCTCGCCCACCCCATCCGGCTGCGGATCGTGCATGCGATGGGCGGCGGAAGGCTGCTGACCACCTCTCAGCTCTGCGCGCGCATCCCGGAAGCCTCCAAAGCCACCGTCTACCGGCACATCGACCTGCTGGTGGACGGCGGGATACTGGAGGTGGCCGAAGAACGCAGGGTGCGCGGCGCGGTGCAGCGGCACTACCGGCTGCGGCAGGATCGGGCCGTGATCGGCCCCGACACGGTCCGCACGCTCACCCCCGAGGACCACCGGCGGGCCTTCGCCACCGCGATGACCGCCCTGCTGGCCGAGTTCACCGCCTACCTCGACCGCGACGCAGCCGATCCCGTGGCCGACCGCGTGGGATACCGCCAGCACGCGCTCTGGCTCAGCCCGGCCGAACTGGACGAACTGATCGTCGAGCTGCGCGCGGCCATTGCGCCGAAACTCGCCAACCGGCCCGGTCCCGAGCGGACGCAGTACCTGCTCAGCCCCATCCACTTCCCGATGGAGGCCCCTCGGCCGGACAACTCCTGAGGCCCGTCCGGTGGACCACGGCGCCGCAGGCTGCAGCGCATGCACAGCACGCTGACCGAGCACGCCCGGTGTCTTCGGGGAGACGAGCCCCGTCCGACACCGGCGTGCGGTCGAGAGCACGACGAGCACTACTCTGCGGTCGGACGGGTCGCTCCGGCCGGGCCGGGTGCTTCGGGCCCGGGTGTGAGCGGCCGGCCGAACCCGCCTGTCAACCGGTCGAGGTCGCCTGGCAGGGGTCGGTCGGAACGCTTGACCGTCTCGCGGGGCGTCGTCCGCACCCGATCGGGGTGGAGCCGGCTGCGGCGGTCCCTCCAACAGGTCGTCGGCCTTCACGTGGAGCGCGGTCACGCGGGAGCCCGAGCCGGTCTCCGCTCACCGGCATCGGACTCCCTCGTGCTGCTCCGGTACGGAACGGGCGCGGCTGGTCCCGGTGCGCGGTCAAGCGCGCCGGGCGCGAACGGCCAGGAACGGTGGGAGTTCCGCCCTGCGGGGCTGCGCGGCCACCACCCGGTCGTCCGGGGGCGGCTCGGCAACGGATTCCACGGCGAACCCGTGCCGGACCAGAGCCGTCAGGTACGTGGACAGCGTTCGATGCCGGTTGCCGGCCCGGCGGGCGCCTTCGGGGTTGTCCGAGCGCCAGAATCCTTCGGCGAGGTAGTCCCCGACCACCCGTCGGGGCGGCCGGTCGGTGGCGGGTGTCCAAGCTGCGTGCGGTGCTTCGAAGCACGGGTGCGGGACCGTGAAGGCAAGCGCGCCCCGAGCTGTCAGCACGCGCCGTACGGCCGCGAGCGCGGCATCGAGGTCAGGCACGTTGTTCAGGCACAGCCCGGCGGTCACCCAATCGACCGAGTCGGCGGCGACCGTGCTCAGCACGCACCCGTCATCGACCGCGTAGACCACTGAGCCGGGGCCGCCGGGGCCGCCGGGGCCGCCGGAGCTGCCGGAGCCGGCTGCGCGGGCGTGCTCGATCATCCGAGGTGAAGGATCGATGCCCACGACCGAGGCTCCGCGGGCGGCCACCGCGCGGGCGACGATGCCTTCCCCGCAGCCGAGGTCGAGAACGCGGCACCCGCCGAGTTCGTCGGGCAGGAGCCCGAGCAGCACGTCGCAGTTGAACTCGTGCATCGGGGAACCGCTCCGCAGCAGCCCTGCGTACCAGTCAGCGATGGTGTCCCAGGAATCAGTCATCAAAACCCGGACGCTACCCGCTCCTGCCAGGACACCACCACCGACTTTCAGCCCGGCCCCGGCCCTTGGCATCATCAGTCGTCCGGTACCCCGTCAGAACCCACAACACGGTCCTGGTGATCGTCACTGGTGGGGCGTGGCCGATGTGACGGATCGTCCGTTCGTGGTGGCGTGAGCAACAAGCCGTGGATGGTGGACGACGAGCTGTGGGCCAGGATCGGGCCGCTGCTGCCGCTGCTGCCGCTGCTGCCGCTGCTGCCGGTGTGGCCGGAGCGGTCGCCGGGCCCGCGTCCGGTGGACGACCGGCTGTGCCTGCAGGGCATCCTGTTCGTGCTGTAACACCGGCATCAGCTGGCAGCAGGCTGGGGTGCTCGAGGCGCTGCACCGCTTGCTCCTGGCCGAGTTGAACGCGGCCGGGATGGTCGGCTGGTCGGCTGGACGCGTGCCTGCGTGGACGCCTCCCACGTGCGCGCGGAAAAAGGGGTGAGGCGACCGGCCCGTCGCCGGTCGACCGCCGCAAGACCGGCAGCAAACACCACCTGATCGGCGACGGCGGCGGCATCCCGTGCCGCGTGGTCACCACCGCGGCCAACGTCATCGACCGGTGGGACGAGGAGGACGAGGCCCGCCGGATCCGCTCCCGGCCCCGCACCATCGGCGAGTACCTGGCCGCCGAGCGGTCGCTGCCGGCGCCGCTGCCGGAGGAGACGTTCGAGACGGGTCGGCTGTTCACCCCGCGGGTCGACCGATACAGCCAGATCGGGGTGCGCAACAACCGCTACTCGGTGCCGGTGCCGGTGCGGCTGATCGGCCGGACGGTGAGGGTGATGCTGCACGCCTCCGAACTGGTCGTCTACGACGGCCGGGAGGAGGTCGCCCGGCACGAGCGGCTGATCGCCAAGGGCGGTACCCGGCTCGATTTGGACCACTACCTGGAGGCCCTGGTCCGCAAGCTCGGCGCCCTGCCCGGGGCGACCGCGCTCGACCAGGCCCGCTCCGCCGGCCGCTTCACACCGGTCCACGACGCCTGGTGGGCGGCCGTCCGCAAGGCCCACGGCGAGCGCGAAGGCACCCGCGCGCTGATCGAGGCCCGGCTGCTGGGCCGCCACCTGCCCCACGAGCACCTTGTCGCCGGTCTCGCCGCCATTGACCGGGCATGCCGGATACTGCGGCTGCCCACCGTCCGATCTCAGTTCCCCGAACTCGCCGAAAGCGCCGCCCGCGAGCAGATGTCCTACCCCGGCTTCCGCTCCGGGCTGCTGATGTCCGAGTGCGACGACCGGGCCCGGCGCCGCTCGGGACGGCGGATCAAGGCCGCCGGCTTCCCCCGGGACAAGTCCCTGCGGAAGTTCGACTTCGACGCGAACCCGGACATCGACCCGGCGACGGTCCACACCCTCGCGACCTGCGAGTGGATCAAGAAGAGCCTGCCGCTCTGCCTGATCGGCGGCTCCGCACCGGCAAGTCCCACCTGCTGATCGCGCTCGGCACCGAGGCCGCGACGGCCCCGGCTACCGGGTCAAGTACGTGCCGGCCACCAGGCTCGTCAACGAGCTCGCCGAGGCCGCGGACGAGAAGCAGCCGGCCAGGACCATCGCCCGCTACGGCCGCGTCGACCTGCTCTGCATCGACGAACTCGGCTACATGGAACTCGACCGCCGCGGCGCCGAGCTGCTGTTCCAGGTCCTGACCGAGCGGGAGGAGAAGAAGAGCGTGGCCATCGCCTCGAACGAGTCGTTCGCCAAAGCGCACATGTTCCGGCGAACCCGTGCAAGGCGGCGCCGAAGCTTCACAGGTTCGGGGAGGGCCGCTCAGGCCTTCTGCTGCCACATGGGGCCGTAGGTCCGGTTGTAGTGCTCGATGACTTCGCGGACGTCGGGATCGGGGTGGTTCTCGGCCTGCTGGACGAGCCGTTCCAGCAGAGTCCAGGCTTCGCAGCTGGCAGCCAGGCTGGCCAGGTTCGGGTAGTCGTCGTCCTCGGCGGCTGCGAGCTGGTCCATGAAGAGCGGTTCCAGCAGCGGCATGCGCTGGTCGCGCGGGATGCGGGCGACGACCTCGCGTGCGGGTCCGATCCAGCGCTCGGATTTGACGGCCCAGTGGAACAGCTCGGGCAGCAGCGGGATGACGTCGTGGTGGAAAGCCTTGAGGTAGTCGAAAGCGGCGCCCTGCTGCCAGGCCCCTGCTTCCGGGGCGAGCGCAGCTCGGAGCACGGCTTGCTTGTCGTCGGCCTGCTGGTAGAAGTCGGCCTGTCGGCGGTGCAGTTCGCGTTTGGCCTCGACGAACGAGTCCCACAGTTCCTGGTCCGGGGGCGTGGTGGTCACGGGTTCTCCAGTCGTCGAGACGTGCTCTGGTCGGGCAGGCGGCCGGGATCGATGTGGTCGGCGAGGTAGATCATGACGCCTTCGGGGTCCATGTCGAAGGTCGCGGCGACGAGTTTCGGGTCGAGGGTGCTCACCAGATCGGCGAGACGGGTGCGGCGAAGCGTGCGGGGCGAGACTCCGCAGGGGTCCAGGACATGGCTGAGACAGGCGGTCGACGCGGGCTGCTGCCCGGTCTTGGTCACCCTGGTGACCAAGACGTGCGGGTTGCTGCTTCCCTGAGCGTCTCGGTGGGCCAGGCAGTGTTGGAGTGCGGACCAGCTGACGGGGTCCAGCGGGACCGGATGCGGCCGTTTGCCCGGTCGCACCGTTCGGGCGGCAGGGTCGAGGTCTGTCAGTCCCAGCAGCCGGACCTCGCGACTGGAGGCCGCGTGCAGTAGGGCGAGGAGGCCGAACAGGGCTTCGTGCGGGGGGACGCCGGGTTCGGAGGTCCAGCGACGGAACAGGACCCGTTGTTGTTCGACGGTGACGGTGGCGCCGGTGAACCCGGGCGACCGCCGCGAGCCGATCTGCCGAGTTGGATCGATCAGCACGATTCGGCGGGAGCGGGCGAAGCGGAAGAACCGACGCAGCACCACCAGACGGCGCTCGCGGGCTTTGGGGCCGCCGGCCAGGAATGCCTCGATGTCGTGGACGTCCACGAGAGACCACGCCGGCTTCCTCCGCTGGTCGGAGAGGAACAGCGCCAGGTCGCGGATGACGGCCGGGGCTGCCTCGATGGTCGTGTCGGTGCGAGGAAGCGTGCCCGCCTTCAGTGCACGCTCCCGGGTGTCGGGGTACGAGCTCATCTGCTCAGCCACGTACGAGTGAACGTGCTCAGGTCTTTGGTATGTCGCAAGGTGGTGATTGGCAGTCTTTCGCGTGTCCTGCTGGACGTGTGAAGGGCGGTTGAGGTGGTCTTGGACCCGCAACGCTGGTTGGAGCTTCGGCGCTTTCGCGCTCTGCATCAGTCAGGCGCGATGACCGTTTCGGAGATCGCTCGTGAGACCGGGCTGAACCGCCGGACCGTCCGCAAGTACCTCTCCGAGCAGGCACCGCCCATTCCGCCGAGCGCAAGTACCCGACGGGGCACTCGCCGACAGGTGGTGGAGGAGGTCGCCCCGCTGATCGACGCCATGCTGCGGCCCGAGCTACCGGCTCAAGAACCGGCTCGCCGCCATCGACGGCGACGCCGAAGTCGCGTGACTGCCGGCCCCGGAACAGCCTGGACAAATCCCGCTCGCCACAAGCCTGGCACCGCTATCCTCCCCGGATGTCTCTCCGCCAGTACGCCTACTTCGGTCTGTCCAGCCAGCACATCTCCGCCGACGAGATGACCTCGCGACTGGGCATCACCCCTGACGAAGTGACCGTCCGCGGCAGCCGGATCACCACGCCGAGGGCGATTCCCGCGAGCCACCGTTGGAAGATCGTCTGCCGGGAGCCCGGCCTCTGCGTCGACGAACAGATCGCCCGCATCCTCGACCGGCTCCGGCCTCACACGGCCCGCATCGCCGAACTCGTGGGCCAGCTCTCCGCCGACGACGGCGGCGCAGTCCTGCAGGTCGTCCGCTGTTTCAATGACACCGACCACGATGAATCGCCCAGCCACCCGGACGCGCCCGACGCCCCCAACCTGTTCGGCTGGCATCTCGACCGCGATGTTCTGGACTTCCTCGCCGCAGTCAACGCCGAGCTCGACGTGGACGAGTACGACATGACCCCAGGCGGGGACATCACCTGAGCACGCGACTTCGTACATACCTGGGCACAGGAGTCAGCACCCCGACATTGTCGGCGTACACCCGTATCTGCTCAGGACGGTACAAACAAAGGTGCTGAGCTCCCTTGGCCAAGACGAGGGTGCTCGGCGTAATCCGGAGGCGGTATGGGCGGGGATCCGGAACACTTCGCCGAGTGATCGCGATGCAGCCCGTCCTGGAGATCTACACCCCTGATGGCTTCGACCTCTGGCCTGTCGCCGAGATCGAGCCGTTCGACTTCCTTCCCCTCAGCGGTGAGCTCTCACCCGCTGAGGTCGGGACAGCGGTGATGCGCATCGCGGGCTGCAACGACATCGACCCCGACGGCGACCGGCCGCCGCGTCCGCCCGACGCACTCGGCTCGTTCCTCCACGGACTGCTGACCTTCGACTCCCTTTTCGCAGCCGGCGGCCTGCGGGTCACCGACAGCTCCACAGGGGTCACCTTCGTGCCCGGCTGCTGCGACGGCCTGGAGGACTGGCGCGAGTGGCACCGGTTCGTCGACGAGGGCAGCCTGCTCGGCTTCGGTCACGAACCCGTGTCACCGCTTGCGGAGCGCTTCGGCGACACCGTCCGACTCACCGTCAACAACGAGCAGACCGACAGTCCAGTGATCGAGCTGTCCGCCACCGAGCTCCGTCACCTGCTCGCCGGCGCCGAACGCGACCTGACTGACTTTCTCGCACTGGCAGCCGACTGGGCCTCCAGGCACCTGCCCGGCCACTGCGGTCCCGTCACAGCCGCCCTCGCCCGTGTTCTCGACCTCCCCGTGCCGACCGAACCGCTGGAGCCGTAGGACAGCGGTCCCGGTCGGACGGGGGCCCGGGATGTCATCGTGTCCGACGCGGTGAGCGTATTCGTGTGTACCTGCCTGAGCACTTCGGCGTGTACGCCGACACCGGGCTCGCAGCATGAACGACGAGAACAACTGGACCTGAGCCCGCAGCGGATGCGGGACGGCGTCGATCCTGCGCCGGCGGCGGCCGGCGGCCAGTCGTTCGTGGTGATCGGTCGGCAGCGCGAGCCCCTGCTGGGTGAGGAACTCTTCCAGGCCCCGGGCCGGGGATCCCATCGAGCGACCAGGCCGGCGCGAGCGCTCCAGCAGGGCCTGCGGGTGGTCGGAGTACTCGTCCGCGAGCAGGCACCCCAGAGTGCTGAGCAAGGTGCAGGCGCGGCCGACGCAGTGCCGGGCGGCGAGACAGCCCGCGAAGTTCATGAGCCAACCGGGCGGGGAAGCCAGCCGGGCGGCGAGGTTCCGGGCCGCGACGAAGGGCCGGTCGGGGTGCTTTTGCCAGCAGGCCGAGCACAGGCCCAGCCCGGCATGGCGACGCGTCTGCCCGCATCCGGCGCACGGACGCGAGGGCTGCTTGGACTGCCTCGGGCGTGAGCAGTGCCCGCGCCGGCCCGTGTCCGTCCGCAGGAAGTCCGGTCGCCGGCAGCGCGGACAGTCCTGCTTGCGGGCTTCGTGGTCGGCCTTGCGTCGGCAGAGCCCGCAGAGGTCGGCCTGCGGTGACCGGACCGGGTGGCCGCAGTCGCGGCAGATCCTGGAGCAGGTGATGCAGCGGCCGGTGCCGGCTTGCCGCACGCGGGCCTTGCCGCACTCGGGGCAGATGCCTCGCGCGGCCGCGTCATTCATGCGGGCGGTGCAGTGGCAGCAGAACTCGCGGCCGACGAAGCCGACCGGAGCCCCGCAGCCGGTGCAGTCGCGTTGGCGTTTCCCCACGTCAGGACCGCCCTTCGGTCAGATCGGCGGCATGGACCGACCCCGGCCCGCGAGGAGCCCGGGCGTCTGCGTCTCGGGGCGGATCGGGGATACCGGCTGTTCGACCGGGGTCGTGTCGATTTCGATCAGGTCGTTGGGGGTGCAGTCCAGCGCGGTGCACAGGGCCGCCAGGGTGGACGTCTTCACCTGGGTGGGCTCTTTGGCGAGCAGGGCTGACACCGGGGCGGACGACAGTTCCAGGCCGGCCTTCTCGGCCAGGAGCCTTCGCAGTCGGGCGCCGGTCCAGACCTCGCGTTGAGCGGCGGCCGTCCGCAGCTTCCACTTGATGTTCACGGCGTCGGGTCCTCTCCGGTGAGCTCGCCCAGGGTGTCGGTGACCGCGCGTCGGTAGGCGTCCTCGATGAACGTCAAACCCGCACGTCGCAGCACCAACCGACCGAAGCGAACATGTGCCGGCCCCAGAAGGCTGGACCAAGACCTTCACCGACCCCCGGCTCCGCGCGGCCGTCGTCGACCGCCTCACCTTCAACGGCACCATCATCGAGACCGGCCATCGAGACCGGCACCGACTCCTACCGACGCGCCGGCACCCGCGCCCGGCAGGAACGGACGGCAAGCTGACCACCGTCCCCGGAGTTCCGGGAATCACCTTCGGGCCCTGCCCTCACTCGGCCTCCGCGGAGGAGACCTGGTCGTCCATCAGACGAACCATGCATGCCAACGCAGCTGCCGGGTCAGTGGTCTCCAGCGCCGCATGGTCCGGTCCCCACGGATGTGTCATCACGACAAAGCCACTGGTCGACGCGGCGATTGCCGGGAACGGCTCTACGGCATAGTCACGGAAGTCGCCCGTCGCCGACACATGCAGCTCGTTCATGCTGGTCCACACGAACATCCTCCGCAGCACCGGCTCCGCCGCCGCCAGCTGCAGTACGGCCCACACTCCAGGACCGGCCCAGTCCCCAGGTTGATGCGGCGGTCGCCAGGTCTCCAACTCCCCCTGCCACGTCCTATCGCACTCGCTGTCCCCGCCTGAGATCGCCATGCCCCGACCATCGAGCGGATCCTTGCCCGCTGTCAACGCCGGACACTGCGGGAGATCAGCGACATGCGCGAGTGCTCTCGGTTCTCACCGATACCCGACCCGCCATCAACGGCCAACCGCTGCCAGAACTCAGGTTCTGGTCCAACTTCTGTGGCGTGCCTACTCCCTGTGACTGTTGATCTTGCCGGAACGTCTCCCGAGATCGTCTGGAAACGGCCGGTGACGGCGACGTTGGGGCTGATGGTTTTGGGCTGTGCGCGAGGTACTGCTCCGGCTGGAAGAGCTGCTCTTCCTGTCGGCTTCGGAGATCAGGGTGGTGTCGGTGCAGGACGACGGCGATGTGATCCGGGTCGGTGTCAGATCCCGGACTGCCGAGGCTCGCTGCCCGGGCTGCGGGAGCTGGTCGCGGCGGGTCCACGGCTCCTACCTGCGGTTTCCCGCCGATCTTCCCGTGGCAGGGCGGCAGGTGGTGCTGCGGCTGCGGGTCCGGCGGTTCACGTGCGGGGACGCCTCATGCGAGCGGCGGACGTTCGTCGAGCAGGTCACGGGCCTGACCCGCCGACACAGTCAGCGGACCGAACGAATGCGGTCGGTGCTGG